>NZ_JAGTUT010000003.1 GCF_025685605.1 Granulicella arctica | reverse complement strand
GCGCGCAGCTGGTCGATGAAAACGGAGTGAAAGTGAGGCTGGCCGAGCCACGGATCAAAGCCGGGGTGCTGCTTGCCGCGCCGGGCAACGGCGGTGCTGACCTTAGCGCACAAGCGTTTGAACGCTTTCCAGTCTTCCGGCAGCCCAGCTTCGCTGAGATGACCACACCAACTCTGGTCGTTATGGGCGACAAGGATGTCAATCCGAACCTCAGCGTTCGCGATGCGGACTGGCATGCTGACCCGTACATCCTAAGCACTGGCCCCAAGTGCTTGCTCACCATCGCCGGTGGTGGGCACGGTCTGGGCGGTGTATCGGGCTACGACGCTGCAGAGACGACTGACGAGAGCCCCGAACGAGTAGCTACGGTCCAGCGCCTCACCTGGGCTTACCTGCGGAGTGCACTCTACTCAGGGGACGCCGCGTGGCCGGATGCATGTGCTGCCCTGGCGCAGCTCAGCGCTCTAGGCCGCGTCGAGTGCAAATGATGACATTTCGCAAGAAACACGAGAGGAGAACTTAATAATGAACTGGTTGCATTCCGTGTCGTACTTTTTTGGAGGTCTCTTTCTAGCGAATGCCGTACCTCATTTCGTGAGCGGCATCATGGGAAGAGCCTTTCAGTCGCCTTTTGCTAAGCCGCCCGGCAAGGGGCTCTCCTCTTCAATCGTGAATGTCCTCTGGGGTTTTACGAACTTCATTCTCGCCTATCTTCTTCTGTTGCGTGTCGGACGCTTTGATCTGCGATCCCTCTCATGCATTGCGCCGCTTGCGATTGGTGCGCTCCTCATCAGCCTTCAGTTAGCGAAGCATTTCGGCGAATTTCACGGAGGCAACGCCCCGGAGCGGCGATGAGAAATCCTTTTATCGGAGCCTTCCGTTCGCTCCGAAACTTCAATTTTCGTTTGTGGACGGTAGGCGGTTTGGTATCGAACGTCGGCACCTGGATGCAGCGCGTTGCACAGGATTGGATCGTGCTCACGCAGCTGACGCATCACGATGCGACTGCTCTCGGCATTGTCACTGGCCTGCAATTCGCCCCGCAACTGCTCCTCCTGCCGTGGACCGGGCTGGCCGCAGACCGCTTCAATCAGCGGAAGTTGCTGATGCTGACGCAGGCATCCATGGGGGTGCTTGCACTCGCCCTCGGAATACTTACCATTTCTGGTCACGTGCGGCTTTGGCACGTTTACGTGTTTGCCTTTGCTTTTGGAGCAGCCGCGGCTTTGGACGCACCTGTGCGGCAAACCTTCGTTGGAGAGTTGGTAGGTGATGATTTACTTCCGAATGCAGTGGCGCTCAACTCGAGCTCGTTCTTTGCCGGCCAGATGATCGGCCCCGCGATTGCAGGTTTGGTGATAGCAAAGTTCGGCTCGGGCTGGGCTTTTCTTTCCAATGGACTGTCCTTCGGCGCTGTCCTGCTCTCGATGTATCTGCTGCGTGTTCGAGAACTCCGGGTCAGCGCGCGAGCTTCGCGCACTGCCGGTGGCTTCGTGGAGGGACTTCGTTACGTTTGGGCGCGGAGTGATCTGAGAACAATGGTCATCATGCTCTTCTTGATTGGCACCTTCTGTTTGAATTTTCCGATCTTCATCTCCACAATGGCAGTCAGCGTCTTTCATGCTGACGCTCGTGCCTTTGGCTGGCTTTCGTCTGTGATGGCCATCGGCACCATGAGCGGAGCGTTTCTATCAGCTGGCGGGCGCACCCGGCCCACATTTCGTTCTCTGCTAGTCGGAGCCGGAGTGATGGCGACGGGTTACACGCTGGCCGCCTTCTCCCCTGGATATTGGTGGTTTGCTGCAGCTCTGGCCGTGATCGGGATATCTGCTCTCATCTTCACAGTTGGTACGAACAGCATGATGCAGCTCTCGACGGAGGCCTCCATGCGCGGTAGAGTCATGGCGCTTCGGGTTGGCGTGGCACTCGGAGGTACGGCGATTGGAGCACCTATCGTTGGTTGGATGGCCAATCATTTTGGACCAAGGTGGTCGCTTGGTGCGGCTGCGCTTTCTGCAATACTTGCTGCCTTGGTGGCAGCTCCGCTGATTGGGAATCTGTGGTTCAAACGGAAAATTAGTTCGACTGTACAGAACGGTTACTATCGGACGTAGATAAAGCTAGAACCCTTCGACAGATAAAGATACTTCCTAATGTTGCAGTTGAAGTCTTTTTTAGTTCGTAATGTCATCCATTACGAATCCATGACATTGTAGTGAGTGAGGAAAGCCCGCGAATCCATCTCAAATCCCGGTGACGATGCGGAACTTAAAGGTTCGATAATTTAGACCGTCATCACATATCCGTGGTCGTCTGTCCGGCTGTGGAATTGGCTGTATGTATCGATGTACATACAGCCATACCGCACCACGCCATGGTCCCTGGGGCTACTCCTTCTCGCCAGGCGCTGTAAGGAATAGCTGCTCGGCTTGCTACCGGCTCTCGACGTGGCCACCACGCTGCCGACCGCCTTCCATCCATGATTTCGGCCTGTATTCTCCTTGCGGATGATTGCATGCCTGCAGTGTGGCAAGGAGCTCGGAATTGCGTATGTACATACGCAATTCCGAGTCCCAACCGTTTACACCAGTCTGTAACGTTGACCAAGAAAACGCTAAACCATTGAGTTTGCGAGCTTCGGATGTTAATCTTGAACCAGTCAAGGTGGCGAACAAATGGAGAAATTGCATCAGCTTGTGCATGAAGATGAGTTTCAACTCACGGCACCGCCAGATCCGATGAGCGAGGTGTTTCTACAGGCCGTGCTCGAGGATATGGTCGATCCGCAACCGAAGCGGCCTCTACAGTGCGTCACCGTCAAGATGCCTCTTCCAGCGTATCTGCGGATGAAGCGGGCCGCTCAGAAGTGGAATCTCACCTATACCGATGTGATCAACTTCTGCACGCAGCGGGTCGTGCCCATCCTCGAATCCCCTTCCGGCCAGGTGGCCACGATGTTGGAACAACACCGCGTCGAGGGCGAGCAGAAGAAGGCACAGCGTTCGCTTCGGCTGAAAACCCGTAGGGCATCCTCCAGTACCTTGTTTGACCTCAAGTGATGGAGACAGAAGGAGACTCCCTCTGCCGTCATCTGCAAGTGGACTGTTGGAGGTGTCTTTTCCAAGTTTGCTGCAAAGCACTTTATCGATGCTGATTTCGGTCTTTTGCAACTCTACCCGGCAGTTGGCCTTGGTGTCCTCAACAAACGAGAATCGCTTCATGCATCGCGATTGGAAGAGGCATCTGCCTGGACATTGTCCGCTGGAAGTAGAGTTAGGAGCAGATCCCAGATTCATGGGAGCTCATTCGGGAAACAGTGTTGGAGCCTGATGTCTATAAAGAAGCGATTACAAGAGATCGTGAATGAGATTGAAAAAGATCCCTATGTCCGGGGTCGGCTGGCCTGCGGATTTCGAAGTAACGACTTACTGGTGCAGAAGCACCGAGACAAGGCGAAGCTTGAGATGTTTTTGGTCAACAAGGGTAGTTTTTGGCGCTGCACCATCTGGCCTGACAACTTTGCCGAAGCCTGCCTTGTCCAGGTGGACCTTTATTTTAATGGCATGATCCGAGTGGAAGCCCATCAATCGTGCAGCGTTATGATCGACCCCGAAGAGCAAATCCTGTCCGTGACGCGTCTCGTTGAGCTTTAGTGCTCCCGGCGTAAGATTTCAACCGCAGACCACCAGTTCAGACTATTGTATCTTGCTCATTACAGGTTAGTTATGCCTGATAATGCTCCTTACGTATAGTCGGTACAATACGGCATGGCCACTCAGGAACAACTTCATAAACTCATAACCACGTGGACTGCGGACTGTGACGGGTTTCGCGCGGAAGCCCGACGACTTGAACTCTCAGACCTTAGTCGTCATGCCACATCGATCGCGATGCTTTAGGCAGCGGCGCAAGCCATTGAGCGGTGCATCATCCAAATCGGTCTACTAAGCAGCATCTAAATCTCTGAGAGCTCGGTGCTTCTCTTCTCATCGTTCTTGCCGCAAACACCGTTTCCCAGGAAAAGCCGATGATCTAGGATTTAGGCATGAACGAAGCCAAGCAGGTCTCTTTCAATTGGTGGCTTCCGGTAAGCGGAGCAATAGGGGCAGTGCTCTTGTTGTCGCCCACCCTGATATGGGGTAACGATGCCGGTGCCTTCTTCGGCTCTATTCCGCTGGCCATTGTGATTGCTGTGGTCTTGCTGGCCGTCGCATTGACTCGACTCCGACGCCAAAGCTTAGCAGTCGCGACAATGGTCATCATCTTCGTCGTTCTTGCGTTCTCCTTGTTCAGAGCATCTGACTATCTCCGGACATCTACCCGTTGGCTTGTCCGGTCACAAAGCTACAAGACGCAGGTGCTGAACGAACCCACGCCCGTAAACGGAAGCCTGAAACACGTTGAGTGGGATGGTTGGGGTTTTCCCGGTGCGGGCGACACTACCGTATACCTTGTGAATGATCCAAGTGATCGTCTCAGGGAAGTTTCCAAGCAGCGCTCGCCCGGCAAACTCAACGGATTACCCTGCGAGGTGGTGCGAGTACGTCGCCTCGAAAGCCGTTGGTATACGGTTTTGTTTTACACCGACACCGATTGGGATCATTGCACTTAGCCTGTCGAGCGATGGATTCCGCAAAGTCGGTGTTTTCGGCAACTTCGATTTTGTTGTTTCAAAACACCGTTCTCTGCCGGACAACCGGCGAGGTTGAGGCTCAAGCGTAGTTCACCAGGTACAGCTCACTGTCCTCTTCTCGATAGGAGAACGGGGTCTTCAGCGTTCTGTCGTTCATTCCGGGCTGGGGACAAGTATGGCCATAGGTGAGAGGAACGGAGATCCTCAATATCTTCGGGTCGCAGGCTGTATTTGCTGGGATAATGTGATGTAGCAGCATGCGCATACTCGAACATCTTATGATGTCCGTCAGAGCCACTATAGCCGCACTCGAAAAGACCTCCAACAACCTCCGCCAAAACCGCACGCATCTCTAGATCGGTCGCCTGATCGGGCGGTGGCAAATGCTGGACCAAGTTGAGTGAAGATGTCTTGTAGTCGCTCTCTTCCTGCTCTTCAAGGCTTGAAACATTGCGCCGGAACCAGTCGTAGATCCTGCCATAGGCTGTTCGAAGTTCCATGGGTTCGACGGGTGAAGTCACAGATTCCTCCTGCAATGATTTGAAGACACGATACGGCAGAAATGGCTCAGTGAAAAGTGAAAACTCAACAAATCCTGAACGGTCCAATGTAGTAACGGATAGCCTTCAGATTGAACTGTCCGCAGACGCGACCATAGATGGAGCCTGGCTTCAAACTCTCGGTCTCTCGGAAGTTGGGTTATCGGCAACTACGGTCTTGTTGTTTCCTAGAACTCCGTTTTCCGAGAACAGCCTGGTGTGCCTCGGCCTTAGGCCGTGAGAGGATGGCGCATGGAGAAGGTCTTAGCGAAGCTGAAAGCCGCACTCAAGGCGTGGCTGCGGCAGCCAAAGGACGAAATGGATAGGCGCCAAGACAGGAGTGACATTCGCCCTCTCTTCCCGCCGCGTCCAAAGGATTAGCCGGACTAGACCTGCTTTCCGTAAACCCCGTCTTCCGGGATCAAGGCAACAAATTGTTCAGGATGCTTCCTACCTTCTACGACCGGCCGATACTTGCGTCCTGCCTGATCGCCCTGAGAGGATGGCTTGCATGGAAACAGCAGGTATGTGGCCGCGCATTATCTGCACATGCTTCGGGATGTTGCTACTCTACTTCGTGGCATATGGAACGATAACAGGGCGAGCATTCGGAAAATTCGGTGAGTTGGATCGCATACGCCAGCCCTTTGGGTATTGGTTAGTCCTGGTTTCGCAGGCTGCGGCTGGCATCCTGTTATTCGTTGCAGCCATCCTCCTGTAGTCACGACGCTGATTTCCGATAACGCCGTTTTGCGGGAACAGGGGAGCACTGTTGGTCGTATTACGCGATATGAAAACACGACAGCGTGTCCGCTCAGCCGTTGTGCACTGCTTATCTCATGTGGACTGTTCTTGTGCCTTAATCTTAGCCCCGCTCAATGTATCGACTGTAGTACTCCTATCGGGCGTCCGTTCGCATACATGTCACCTCGGGGTTTGCTAGCGATTCCCGTTTGCTATGGCGCGGCCTTCTTGCCGATATTCTTGTGACGTCGACCTTCTCGATTGTCATCTCTTACCTCTGGAGCCGCGTAGAAGCGAGACGATCATCCTGAGAATTACGGTTCGACATCTCTAAACTTAGTTTCAGAAAACACCGTTTTCCACGAATGACCGTCGCCGGTATTCTCAGGACATGAACTATGCGACTGTGGTGCCCGAGCTGTTCAGCCGGTTTCCCAAGCTTGAGGCTACCTATCGTGCAGAGTTCGCATATATGCGAGACGACGAAGCCATTCATTACATCGTCTTCGGCTCAATTCTCATACCTGCTTTGACAGCTGCGTTGGAAGAGGGGAATTTGGGGGTTATCCTTCCGATCTGTGCATTCCTAGAGGATGCCTCGGTTGCTGCCCGCGACGACAACTTCTTAAGGGACCTGATGAAGGTCGAAGTGGCCGAGTGGCTTGAATGGGCGGCGAACGAAGAGCGACTCGCTCCTTGGCTCGGTTTAGAAACAAAACGCCTATGCAACTACATTCCCGGTCTTGCCACGCAACGCCGTCAGCTACGCGCCGAAGCCAAAGCGAACAACATCTCTCGACGGATAGCCGCAACAATCAAGAGCCTATGGCCGGATGAGACGGAGACCTCGCGCAAAGTCGTTGTTTTCAGAAACGTCAGGTTCGTAGTTGCTCAAAACGTCGTTTCTCAGTCATGACCAGCGGAGATGGTGAGATTGCAGGAAGCGAAGGATCAGGATCACTGTCACAGTGGCAAACCCAACCCAGAATGCAAGCCGAAATTGGCTGAACGGGCTAGCTGCTTCGGAGCAATAAAACTGAGAAGGCTTGCGAGGGTTGAACCGAATCTGAAACGTCTCTTTCGCCCGAAGACGGTAGAGGGGTGTCAGACTATCTACAACTATGTCACCACTTTGCAGGGACTCAGCGTGATCACGATAGTAGAAGACGAGTCGGGTCGAGGGTGGCCCATCATCAAACTTGCCATCGGCAATCTGCTCAGACGAGTACACGGTAGCCTCAGTCTCTAACCAGCGGCTTTTCCCTGTCCAATCGGCGAGCGTGTATTCGATCACGCAAATCCTCCGCCCCTGGTGCGGGCCACTAACAACTTATAGATTATAATTCCTCGAAAGTCGGTGTTCTCGGCAGTCTAAATCGAATGAAGTTGCCGCAAACACCGTTTTCCATGAAGAGACGCACAAGTGACTCTAGACTGGTCTAAAGACGGTACTGATAGGGCATCTTGGGACGTGGACCAGATGAAAGAGAGCGAGACTTGGTTATCGGAGATTCTTGTCGCAGTTAGACACATAGCGGATCGACCGTATCAGGAACAAGCGTGGTTCGGGAAAAGTTATGAGATCTCCTCGCCTGATGAAGTTTACTGTGAGCTCTTGGATAATCTGAACTTCGAGCTATACCTTCAAAGATTCAGGTCCACGCTCACCACAGAACAGGCAGCGGCCTGGCTTGATCTTCAAATAGGAATGGACCAGTTCGCATCAAAATATGTAGGACAGATGGATCCTTACATAGTGTTCAGCGATCCCCGCTGGATTGATGTTCAAGCTACAGCGTCTGCTTTTCTCGCTGCGTTCGATTATGGGTCCACATTCTGAGAGGTTGTGAGCAGAGCGGAGATCCGGTCGACGCGGGGCAAAGTTGCGATAAATCAACGACAGCGAAGATGGTGGTTCCTCGAAAGTTGGGTTTTCGGAAACTTCAACCTTTCTCCCCGCCGTCAAGGAATCTGTCTCTGACAGACGAGACGACGCATCCGGACATATGCCACGCGGTGTGGGCCTGTCATTTATCTTCATTCGGCTGTTCCACCTAAAGCGTCTGTTTCAGATTATCAAGCTGAGTGTTCACCCTAAAAGACGGCAGATGCGGTGAATACACGAGATGAACCCACTGACCTGCGATAGCATTCGGGAATGTCCAAATGTTGGTTTTCTGGTTTGGTTCTATCAGCCGCTTTCTGCATGGTTGCCGGTACAGCATCAGCACACATGCAAGGGTTACCTCAGATGCAAGGGGAGCGGATCGATGGTTCTGTTGCGATCGATCGTGCCCTCAAATCTTCCTCGCTGACCGAAGACGGAAAGCCGTTCCATGCTTTGATGGAAATTGGAGCTCAGGGACCATACTCTGGCCAGATTGAGGCTTGGTGGCTGAGCCCTACAAAGTACCGTCTTGCCATAGCATCGCCTAAATTTACCCAGATAAAGGTGGTTAACGGGGATCAGGTGCAGGAGAAGGACGAAGGGGATTATTACCCGCGTTGGCTGGAGAATTTCGCTCTGGCGCTCCTCAATCCACTCCCTATGGCCAATAATTTTCGCGGCGGTGCAGTCATGGTGGGTGCCCAGCTCACTCAAAGCTGCCTTCGCCGCGATGATCGTCCAAGTGGAATTACGGATCAGATGACATGGGGGCAGATCTGCTTCAGTGGGTCGGAGCCGCGTCTCTCGTACATTCTGACCTTCAACGATTCGATGGAGTTCAAGGATTGGAAGGGATTCGGAAAGAAGCAGATAGCTCGAACTTACCAAACGGATGTTCTGGATTATCAGCCGGTCATCGGGCGACTGACGAAGCTTGAAGAACTGAAAAAGCCAGATGACGCCATGTTGACGATAACGGCGTCCACTCCGGCAGACCAAAGGATCTCTACTTCGATGGTGTCCACTCCCAAAGAGGAAAGCCTCGTTGAACAAGCTCCTAATATTCAATGGCCGACCGTCCGCGAGGGGAAGACTGATGGTTACATGATTGTGTACGCCCGAACTGATCGCACGGGACAGGTAAGGGAAACGGCTAAGCACAATTCGGATCAACCGGGCTTGGAAAGCTTCGGTATGGAGCAGGCGCTTCGGTATAAATTCAAGCCGCTCATGGTGAATGGAGTCGCTGAGCAGATGGAAATGCCACTAGTGCTTCACTTTACTTCTCAGTTAGCCGATCCCTTGCCAATTCTTTCGGTCGTCGATATGAAGAAGCAGATGGTTTCATGTGACGTTGGCGCGCTCCCCCCACGGACGGGTAAGGGCATCGTAGTGACCATCAGGATTTCTGTGAATGAGGCAGGAAAAGTGACAGGCATGGGTCCCGTAGGTTCAGGAAAAGGAACTGATTGGATGGCAGCTATGTCGAAACTTGAGTCGTGCCGATTCGCACCCTACGTCGTAAATGGTAAAGCTACCTACTACAAAGGAGACGTCGAACTCACGGCTCCTTAGCCGCCCTCCATTTACCCACGACAACTTCGGCTGCCAGGGATTGTTGCTCAAAACGCCGCTTTCATGGAACAAAGGGGAGCCTGCTGCTTTCAGGCGAGAATGATAGAGTTCGCCATGGTGACCTGTGATTAGCCTCGACAGCCCAGACTGGGCAAGCCTTCAACACGCCTATGGGTGTGCAGCTGACATCCCTGCCCTGCTTCTACAGCTTGATACCTTTCCATTGGCGGAAGGTAACGCGGAGCCCTGGTTCACGCTCTGGAGCGCGCTAGCGCACCAAGGCGATGTTTATACGGCCTCCTTCGCAGCGGTTCCGCATGTTGTCAGTGCGCTCGCAATATCACCCCTCTCAGCGTCGTTCACATACTTTCAGTTCCCGGTATGGGTTGAGATTTGCAGATTGCGGCATAACCTTACTGTTCCGGAGGAGCTTTCCTCCTCATACTTCGAAGCCCTACAAAAGCTAGGCAGCTTGGTTTGCGCCGCGTCCTCACGGGACTCGGATTTCGACTTTACGAGAGTTGCGCTAGCAGCAATGGCTATTAGCAAAGGCTTTGCTCTAACGGCAGAGGCCCTGCTGGAACTTGACGAAGCTTCTGCTGAAAAGTTCCTCGTACCGAGACGTTAAGGAATCTCCTTGAAAGTCGGTGTTTGCGGCAACGTAAGGCGATCCGGTCTGCCGAGCGCATCGAGTTTGGCGATAATGCCGTTTTCAATAATTAGAGGCAGCCGGTCGGTTAGCATCATTTGATGCTGAGATCCTACCGCATTGCGGTCTTCGATCGGCCCTCATCAAGCCTTCGCAATGCGCTTCTCAACGTCTTCTGGTCACTTCTTGGCATCGCGCCGGTTTTCGTCTTTTGCAATCAATTCATGGCCAGGCCGTTGATCTATGGATTCGTAGCAGCCAGCTTTCTTGCATATGCGATTCCTGCTAAGTTGCTCGCCTATGTTCAACTAAGCTCACGAAGCGGACCGTATCGTTTTCTGCGGGTTCATCTGCTCGTTCGAGTCACGCAGGATAGGAGATCCCTTGCCAGCCTTAGACATCGTCCGATTGACACAGCCTGGTTTCGTCACCGAGAAACGCTCGAAAAGATGATCCGAGTCACCATCGGACGCGAACGCTTTCATCTGGCCATGGTTATCTTTTTTTTGCTCGCTACAGGATACGCAGTGTTGCGTGGGCTCCTGGGCTGGAGCCTACTCCTCTGTATCAGCAACCTGATCTACAACCTCTATCCAATGTGGCTGCAGCAATACATCCGGATCAGGGTGTACCACTGCCTGGTACGATCTGGAGGGTCAAGGGCTGCTTCAGCAAGTCTCCTGAAGATTATCTGACGCACTAAACCCGGTGCCTCAAATCGTTGAACATCTCGGCTCCGCCGTCGCGCTCACCTTCGAAGTTGCCGGTAACGCCGTTTTCAGAGCGCCGGGTTCATCTACGCCGCGGCCACTTGCTATAGTTAGAATCCGATGATGAACGTGAACAGCATCACTGGAACGACGGTCCACTTGTTATGGTTCGCGCCAAACGGGACAGATAACGATGACGACTCGCTGCTAATCGGCATTTATGAAACCAATGGGGCTGCGCAGGCAGCAATCCAAAGATTGATCAACAAGCCTGGATTCGTCGACTTTCCAGAAGGCTTTCAAATTCATCCCCGTGTCCTTGGACAGGATTATTGGGAAGAGGGATTTATCAGGGATTGAGCTGCCACCTTGAGAGTCACAATTGTGACAGAAATAGCAGCCTGGTTCGTAATTGCTGAAAACGCCGTTTTCCGCCAGCAGGGAGCGAACGTTGGCTATATGGCCGCTTATCATGCTGCTATGCCGGAATCTAACGGATCCAGAGACCTTGACCAAGCAATCCGCGAAGACTCGACACGTAGAATCTCCAAGGTGACGGCTGGTTTGCTCTCAAAGCTGACTGCGGTCGTAACCGCTGTCAGCCTACTGGATTTTGTGTCGTACCTAATCGCGACTTCCTACCTTGGGGGCGATGCCGTGAACGGCAAAATCGAGGGCAGCCGATATTACCTTTGGGGTCCCTACCAAGGAACTAAGACCTACCACGAGGTTAGTCACGCCGTATTCAACTTCAGCAGGCTGCATACCTACAGTCTCTTCATTCTTTGGCCCTTGATGTTTGTTCTGATCTTCGTTTCCAAACGAGCCGCGAGACGCAGTGAATCTTGATCCCGTTCAACCAGCAAGAACATCCCGCAAAGTCGGTGTTTTCGGCAAAGACGGCTCGAAGTTGCTCAAAACGCCGTTCTCAGGGATGTACACTACGAAACTGTAAACGGCACCGAACTGGGCTTGGAGGAGCAGCTCCATTGAAATGGTTTACTACGGTGCTAGGGTTCACCTTCGGTCTAGCTTTGGCCATCCTCGCCGGGTTGACCGCTGGCTTTGGGCACGGTCTTTACGCACCGTTAGCCCTAGTCTCCTCGCCTATTTCAATGATTGGCATTCGGAGCGGGCTCATTACAGCTCCCCTTCTATGGGGTCTAGTTGGCTTACTTCTGAAACCCGAACGTAGGAAGCCACGCTGCTTTGTGGTGGCAGCCATTCTCCTTCTGAGCTACTTTGTCGCGGCTGTTCTTTTGCACTCGCCAAGTAGCAGCTTTGCAGACTGCGATCAATGGTCCCAAGTTCCGGAAAAGATCAAGGTTCTAGCTGTATCCACAGCAACCCTATGGTTCGTAGGCCAGACCGTAATTTGGATACGAATCGCCTCCACCATCTATGGCAAAAGATGATCCAAGGCGGCCCTCCCGCGAAGTCGGTGTTTTCGGCAACTTCGGTTTTGTTGTTGCTGGTAACGCCGTTTTACAGACCCGGTCTATCTACGATCGAAAGACCAGACTTCAATACGATTGATCGCGGTCAGCTCACCACGAAACTGTTCCAGTTCACTCGCACGAAAGACGCCTTCGCAGATGACGTGATGATTGTTGAGGGCCTGATTATCGTTCTTCGAGAGATCTCTTGGAACGTCAATCCAAATCCCGTTAGGGAGACTGTGTTCGTATTTTTCTCGGTGCAGGTACAAAGCGTTCCCCTCAAATTCGAGCCGCAGGAAACCGATGAGTCTGATTGGTCTGCCGTTGTATCGCTCAGGATTGTAGATCAGTTGTATGAGGCTGACACTGATGGATTTCTGATTTGCGCTGTGCTTAGAGTTGTAACCGACCACTTGAGCTGTTGCGGAGAGATCTAGTGTCACGAGCAAAAGGAGGAGGCTGCAGCCGACGCCAAATATCGATAGACTTCGTGTTCTCATTGCAAAAATACTAGCCCCATAGTGACGAAACTCCTTGAAAGTCGATGTTTTCGGCAATGACGAGGTTTTAGCGTCCGAGACGATCAAAGTTGGCGATAACGTCGTTTTCAGGGCACGTAGACTGACATCGAGAGGGACGCTGTGGTCTTCATTACAAAGGTTCGCATCAGTTGTGTAGTTGCCGTTGCTGCAGCCTTGAATCTTGCTCATCTGCGTGCGCAAGGCAATGAGCTAGTCATACTGCAACACGTTCGAGCAAATCGTCTCTCCGCAACGGTCATCGATCCCACAGGCGCAGCAATTCCCAAAGCTAAGATTTCCCTGTTCACGTGCCCAAAGGGGGAGTTCAGAGGGGCCTCGACCTTCATTCCTATCGCCGAGACTCTTGCTGACCAGCAAGGCCGATTTTCACTGCCTTGGCCGAGCAAGCGAGTTTGCCTCCAGGCAGCATCCCTCGGGATGAATCTGCTCCAGATAGAGGTTCTGCACGATTCACGTGCCGGCGAACTGCAAGTGAAGTTAGTGCCGGGTTCCTGAACCCCGCTCCAGTACTTGGCTCGGTAAGCGCCTGTCTAATGACGCTCCCGGAAAGTCGGTGTTTTCGGCAATCTCGGGATCGTAGTTGCTCATAACGCCGTTTCACATGAAGATGGCGCTCATCGCTGGGCCGCACTATGAACGATCTTTGCTCCCACAGCGATCAAACACAGGCTAAACAGCCAAGAAAGCCACCCGCCTCCATTGCTAGTCCAGCCGATGAAGAAAAGTGCTACCACTAGGTAGGCCAAAGCCAAAATGACGGCTCCGACCCTTTGGATCATCGGAGCGTCCTTCGCTCCCTTCCAGAGGTATGCGTCAACGGACCGCCCTCCCCGAAGTACATGAGGCCACGTCGTATTACGCTGCCTGGCGGTCACGTCCTCGACGATAGGATCCCCTGAGTCAGCCGCTCTTCGCTTCATCCCCTAACCTCGATGAACCCTGAAGTACGCACATCGCACTCAGAGCAAACTGACCTCATCGTCATGATATTCCCGTAAAAGTCGGCGTTTCGGCAATCTCGACGTTTTGGGGCGTCCGAAGGGACGAAGTTGGCGATAACGCCGTTTTCCGAGAACAACGTCGGATTATGGGTGGGGACGGAACAGGTCCAGCAGGATCAGCACCAAGTAGAACGCCACTCCAATGCATCCGAAGACCGTGAAAAACCAACCAGCAGCCTTGCTCCATGCAGATGCGAACCGCCTGCCGAAAGCTGGGTCTAGGCCGAAGCCGAAAAATCGAATGGCCCGCTCTGGATTGTGAGCCATAAATCAATTATATCCCGCCATCGCAGCGGCGACGAAGAGCATAAGCGTATGGACGAGGGCGGCTTTCATCCTGCGAGGATATCTCACGTCCCCCAAAGTCGGTGTTTTCGGCAATTTCGAGATCGTAGTTGCTCAAAACGCCGTTTTGCAGGAGTAAGGAATTCGTATTCTGTACGGATGCAAAGTAGAGCGAGATCAGAACCAATCGAAATCTTCGGACGCAGAGCTGGAGAGAGCCTGAAGCGACTGGCTCCCACAGCCGTGTTGGCGGTTCTGTGTTTTGCGGGTTGTCAGAAACCAGACGTGGTCCGCTTGTATCCTTCTCAAGATAATGGATTGTCTTACAGGGTTGACGACTACAGGGGTAAAGGGGCTTTGGCAGCAAGCTCAACTGCGGTATTTGCTGTCCTGCAGACGAAAGATGGACACACTGAAAAACTGGTCCTTTCAGGCACCTACTTGGAACTCAATTCCATTTCATGGAAAACCAATAACGAGGGTTCAATTTGCCTTGCAGGAGGCTACACCGCGACTTACAGAAGGATTGTCGCTTTGAGCGTGGGTTCTAAAACAGTAGCTGTCTACACGCATCTCAGCGACGGTTGCTGACTACTTCCCGAAAAGTCGGTGTTTTCGGCAATCTCGCCTATGGCCCTCCAGAATCTGGTTCCAGGCCGATCTTGTCGTTGACGGCCGAGGCGAGGCGCTGGCGTGAGCCGAGATAACGTTCCGTCGTTTCGGCTGACCGATGGCCGAGCAGGAACTGGATCTGCTCCAACTCGCCTCCGGCAGCATGGCACAGGCGGGCACAGGTACGACGGAGGTCGTGAGGAGCCAATCTCTCGATTCCTGCAGTCTCAGCTCGTCGTCTCACGATCCACCAGACAAGCTTCTCACTGATTCTTGGACCCCAAACGGTTCCGGTGCGGCTCACGCGCCTGAAGATCGCGCCTTCCGTGATGGAAGCGACGGTCACCCACCGATCCGGAGCGATCTTGACCCAGTTGAAACCGGCACCGTGCGGATGTGTCCTCCCTTGCCATAGAGGTTAACGATTGCCCAGTGCTCATCACGCTGCTGCAGGTGGCCCAGGGTGAGGCCGGTCAGCTCTGCCCTTCGAAGACGACAGCCCAGAAGCAGCGACAGAATGGCATAATCCCGCTTGTCCCTGGTGGAATTACTTGCTGGCACAGCCAGCAGCTTCTTTCCTTGATCGGCGGTCAGCCAGTTGCCAAGCCGCATGCCAAGCCGTTTTGCTCCCTTGACGCGGCTTATGTTGGCTGCCAGATCTGGGTTGAGCAGGCCGTTGTCGGACGCCTCATAGGCGAGCCGACGCACAGCCGCGAGTCTCAGGTTGATCGTGGCGGGTGCGAGATGACGACCTTCCAACTCATAGCGGTACCTGAGAACCACGGTCCGTCCAAAAGCAAGACGAGGCTCTGGGCAGTACCATGTAATGAATTCTTCGATTGCAGCTCCATAGGTTCGCTTGGATGCGGCAGAACTCAGACTCTGCAGAACAGCGCTCTTCGAATGGTCAAGGTCAGGTAGGCGTAAGATCGTCCGGGTCGACCGATGTTTCAGCTTGCGCTTCTGAGTCATGGAGGCGGCCTCCGTTGCCGCGCATTCATGATCAGGCTCCTCGGAGATCAGCTAAAAGTTTGAACTTGCCGAAAACACCGACTTTTCCGGAACGTGCCAGCACGCTCCTTCACAGTCTAGAAGTCACCAGGGACCAGTAAGCGATGTCAGGGCGGTACATCGGGCCATTGTGAGAAAGGCCTGCGACCACAATGACTTCGCAGTTTGAGCCGCAACTGCTGCCAAGCTGGCGAGCCATCTCGGGCGGAAACATGTCATCCGCGTCTCCGTGCAGAATTAGAACGGGTAGCGTGGAAGTTTTGAGCGCATCGACGTTGGACCAGATGGGAGGCAATAGACGAGTACAAGGTCCAGGTACACCAAGGCTAGCAGCGGCTTTGCGCAGAGAGCTGAACCCTGCGCAGATGATCAGCTTGCTTGGCTTTAGTCGAGGCGCAACAGCGACCGCTATCCCGCTTCGTAAGGAGTAGCCCAGGATGGAAAGCGGAGTCGCAGGCGCTAGCTGGCGCAGAGTGTCGAACGCGACCAATGTGTCTACTTCGCACTGCTGAGGGGTAAACCATCCAGTGCTCTTGCCGTAGCCGGAGTAGTTGAACACAAGGGAGGCTACGCCATTACAAGCGAGCAACGTCTGGGCTGCTTCCCAGTGCGCAACCGTCTCACCGATACCGTGGCAGATGAGCACACCCGCTTTTGCCGGGCTTTCGGCTGGTGTGACAAACCTCGCGTGCAAGATGCTCCCGCCACTTGGCAGAAGGTGCACTTCAGAAATAGTTTGTGAATCAGTAGCATTTTGGATTCGCAATCTGCCTAAGCATCGATCACGAAGGATGAGGCAGCGACTGATGACTGTAACCGCAAGCGTGAATATCGCATTTTGCGCAGCGATTATGACCACTGGACTTTGTTTTACACCAGCACCTGTAGCTGCGGCTTGCAGGGCAATCGTAACACTCAGTTCCTTGGCGGCGATCTCTGCGGTGCGACGGCTCCCAAGAAACTGTGTTATGACTAACTTCGACCGCTCGGACGGTCGGAAACCATGACTTCGCAGGCAGTGCTCCAGGCTGGGTATTCTGGCTAGAATAAAGACGACGTACCTTGAGGTGTCTTCTGTTCCTTAAATCATTCCTTGCCGCTTCACTGCTGTTTTCGACGACCGCCCTGGCTCAGTCTTTGAACAAGGAAGAGCCAACTCCCATGCACGAGGGGAGCAACACGGGGACGATCGACAACTTTGGCGCCAACCAGTATTGGATGGCGATGGTCGGTCCGGGCAGATTCAAGGTCACCTTCCACTACGGCAAGGCTCATGAAGGCCTGAGTTTCTCAGGTGGAAAGCCATTCTTCTTCGTGGGCTTTCGTGGCACGATACCCGGCACGACGCTAGATAAGCCTGTGGACTTTCCCGGAGGAACGACCTGGACGGGGAGCGCGGCGAAACCGACTAAGCTAACGGTGGCCATTACTCCGCCGCCCGGCGGCCTGGTTCGGGTGGCGGCGGATTATACGTTTGAAGCCACCGGGTCGGTCTCCTTTTCGGCCGTCGAAGGTGCGGCTCCGTCCGTGGTGGGGGTATATGCCGTCAATGAGGAGCCGGATGTTCACGGCATTGCGAAGTTCCTGGCGGACGGCACCATCAAGACCAATACCGGAGAGACCGGGACGTGGGAGCTATTCGATGCCGCGAGCCGGGTGTATACCGTGACTCTGGGGAGAAGCCGCTGGTCGCTGATCTACTCCCCGACGCATGGCTTCAACGATGCGCGTACGACGCTCCCGATTTTCACGCAGAAGCACTGAATCTGAAATCTGTGGAGCTGATTCTGTCACAGACCGATCACTTGACACTTATTTCACAGAAAACGGTGTTTTCGGCAATCAAGCCCCACGCAACCCGGAGTTATCAGGGGTAGACGTTCGAAGTTCCGCAGTTCGAAACTATCTCGACCTGCTGCTCGCATCCGGCACCAACATCCGCAAGGTTTGATTACAACGGCTCGTTCAAGGGCACCCTGCCCGGCGTAGGAAACATCGTTAAGTGGCGGATTGAGTGTGGCAGGGAGTTTGGAATGGATCGTGATGATGTTGCTCCGATTGAGGCAGAACCTGAGACACAATCCACCGCGTATGTACAGACGAGGTGGATTGTGTCCGGCGAGAGGAATTGCAAGCGAGTCATGGCTTCGCTCTTGTTTCGCTTTGAGCAAAGGATTAAAGTAGGAACCAGGACGTTCATTCATGATGAAGCGAAGTCAGGCTCCTGATGTTTTCCATGCATCAAAGAAGACGGAGAATTCTGAGCACGAAGCGTTTGAGCTTTCCTCGACGCCATCCGAAGCCCAGCATCAGTTCGTCCGGGACGTCGTCAACCGGACCGTAGGAAAGCGTCGACGAAAGCAGCCGCATCAGGCAATGACCGTCAAGATTCCGTACGCGGATTACGCCCGGGTGACACGAGTTCGTGAGGGCTGGGAATTGAACCAGACGGATCTGACCCGGTTCTTCTTTGAACTTGCCCTGCCCATCCTCGAATCGCCACCTGAGGATCTTCGTCCTCTGCTGGAGCAACATCGCGACAAGATACGAACGCAACGCGCAAAGGAAGCCATCAAGCGCAGCCGGCTTGCCAGTCTTCTCCATCAGCAGAGCATGTTTTGAACGCTTCTTCGTTCCAGCCGCTGCCTGAGCAGGAGCTTGCCCGAGACCTCTTTCTTCGACAGCAGGGTCTGCGGATCGACGCTTATGCCGGGGCAGGGAAGACGACTACGCTTGAACTGCTGGCCGGCAGCACGACGCAACGAGGCTTGTACCTGGCCTTCAACCGCAGCATCGCCGACCAGGCACGATCGCGCTTTCCGCGACAGGTGCACTGCGCCACCGCTCACTCCATTGCCTTCCGCGGGGTGCGGCGACAGCTTGGGTATCCGGAGTGGAAGCTGACCGGCAATCTCACAACGCAGCTTCTTCTTGCCAACTTCCCGATGCCGGCGTCCATCCCGGTTCAGGCAGGATTGACTCTTTCAAGCCAGGCATACTGCGCCGTGCTGCTCAATACCCTAAAGCGTTTCCTGCACAGTGAGCAGCCTGCACCGCATACAGATCATGTCCCGCATCATGGCAGCCTCGGAGCCTTGTCGGATCATGCACGGCAGCACCTTGCGCAACAGGTTATCCGGCATGTCCAGGTGATCTGGAACACCATGCAGCAGAAAGGCAGCGTGCTTCCGTTAGGCCATGATGGCTACTTGAAGCTCTGGGCTCTGTCACAGCCGCAGGCGAAGATGGACTACGTCATGGTCGATGAAGCACAGGATCTGAACCCGGTGCTGATGGGTGTGCTTAAACAGATCGGCTGCCCGGTCATCTATGTTGGTGATCCCTACCAGCAGATCTATGAGTGGCGCGGTGCGATCAATGCGATGGAGCAGGTGGCTTCATCCCACCGCGTGCTTTTGTCCCAATCGTTTCGCTTCGGTCCGGCGATCGCAGAGGCGGCGACAACGGTGATCCGGCGTCTCGGTGCAGTCGCTCCCCTTCGGGGCCAGCCGGGGCGTGCGTCCGATCTTGCGCGGGTTCGACCGGATGTCATCCTTGCCCGGACGAATGCCGGCGTGATCGGCAGCGTACTCGAGTGTCTTAGGCGTGGCGTCAGGTGTCATGTCCTGGGCGGAACGCGGGAACTGACACGCGTCCTCAACGACGTGGAACGGATACGGGAGGGAAGTGCCGCGCAATCGCCGGAACTGTTCGGTTTCAGTTCCTGGAGGGATGTCATGGCGTTTAGTGGCAAGCCGGAGGGTGAGGCGCTGCGCAGCCTGGTCACGCTCGTGCAGGAGTATGGCGAACGCACTATGCTCCAGGCCCTTGCCCGTTGCGAACCGGAGGAGAGCACAGCAACGGTGGCTTGTTCAACGGCTCACAAGGCGAAAGGCCGGGAATGGGACCATGTTCGCGTTGATCCGGACTTTGCAGCCGGCTTCCTTCGAGCGACACTGAGAACCTCGAGCTTTCTTCGCAAGGACCAGCAGGAATCCTTCGAGGCAGAAGCGCGCCTGCTATATGTCGCAATGACCCGTGCCAGACGGGCGGTTCATCTACCCTCGGCCGTCATGGAGCGCTTCGACCTGCGAAGGACGACAGACAAGGTGCTTGGACAATCCTCGATGCCAAGGATCCAGGTCGATCCCCAGGACGCTTTGTCACGCTAGAGAACACAAGCTACCCCATTGTCCTCGTAGCTTGAATGAGAAATGTCGATCGATCACGCACCTCCCTCAAACTGAGTTTCACTATTGAGCGGCGGGTTCTGAGCCAGTACTAAGCGAGGACGTGCTTTGATCGCTGATGCATCAGTTCACTTACGTTTGTTGGGCCACGATTTGTCGAAGGACCAGGTATGACATTCATTCCCGCTGCAATCAGTAAAAAAGCAACTGCTGATTTCGCTGTACAGGCAGGAACGTTCCTCGCGCAATCCCTGGCAGGTGTGGGTGCGAACTAACGGATTTCCTTGACAATGGATCGATGTTAGCCCGCATGCATGCTTTGCAGATTGGCTGTGCGCCGGATCGTTTCTTCATCATGCGTGAAAAGAGCTTGACGGCTCACCTGGAGGCATTTGCGCGTGGAATGTTCTGGGTATACTGTCTGTGTTCGATTCTCGTCACAGGAGACTCTGATGCCCCGTGTTCTTCCTCTTGTCCTGATGTTTGCCTCGCTTGGGTTGTTCGCGCCTAGGATGCGTGCGGAGAGCCACAATCCTGCAGACTATCCTTTACGCATTCACATCTATCGTCGCAATGAGACGACCTTCTACCACAACCGACAGGCTGAAGAGGCTAAGGGCGAGGGCCGGGCGAATCTGTTTGAGGGCAGCGAGCCGAAGGGTGTCGATTTCCAGTTTGAGTGCGATACAAAGCTGCAGACCTCATCCGGCTATGAGACCTTTCCGGCAAAGTGGAAGAAGCCTGGGCAAGAACTCGTCATTCTCCAGCCGCAGTTCGGAAAGAACGGTTACGACACCTGCAGGCTGAAGGTGATGGTGAAGGATTTCGTTTACGTCTCCCGCAACGGCAACTTGAACAGCGAGCCAGTTGACGTGTTTCAGCAATGGATGGCCAAGCACGACTACGATCCGGTACATGGCAAGAACACGCCAACTCAAACTGCACCCGCAGTCGCGAAACCGACGGACGCAGCTTCTCCGAGTAGTAGCCCCTCATCTCCTCAATCCACAGCTCCCCCACAGTAATAAGCGGAGTGATCGCTTTGAGGAGCGAAATAACAGCCTTTGGGTTCATAAACCAAGGGGCGGAAGCGGTGTACTCCTCTGAAACGGACGGCTGCGGGGGATGAATCCGTAGCGGGATGTGAACCGTTCTTGAGGTCTGCCGCATAAGTGCCTTACGGAGGACAGGTGAAACCACTGCTTCTCACGCTGGCTTTCTCGGCTTGTGTAATCCTTGCCCAGGAATCTTCCCCGCCGGTGACCCTGATTCAACACGTCACTATTGTGAACATTATGACGGGGGAAGAACTGAAGAACCAGACAGTCAGGATTCAAGGCGGCCGAATTCTCTCAGTCGCCTCGACAGAGCCTACAGATGGTGAATTGGCGGGTGCGGTCGATGCCCACGGAGGCTTTCTCATTCCCGGCTTATGGGACATGCATGTCCACGTCCATGAAACGGGCGAACTACCCCTTTACATTGCGAACGGCGTAACAGGCGTTCGCATAATGGCCGGGGAGCGGAATACGGCAGCGTTACGAGCTGAGCTCTCCGAGAAAAAGCCCTCGCCCTCCATTTATCTGGCAAGCGCCATCGTCGACGGCAGCTCTCCTATGTGGCCTGGCTCGATCGTTGTCAGGAATCCTGTGGATGCGCGACGCACAGTCGATGAGATCAAAGCTGGCGGTGCCGATTTCATCAAGGTATATGACGGCGTTCCACGCAATGCGTACTTCGCCTTGGCGGATGAGGCAAAGCTGCAGCACATCGACTTTGAAGGCCATGTTCCGGAGGCCGTGACAGCACAGGAGGCCTCAGCTGCCGGTCAGCGCTCGATCGAGCACCTTACAGGAATCGCTTTGGCGTGTTCAAGCAAGCAGGACACGTTGAACGCCGCCATCGAACATGCACGATTCTTCCTTGATCGGCTTAGGATTGAGGCTGAGGGCTACCGCAGCTTCGACCAGGCAAAGTGTCAGACACTTTTTGCCGAGTTTCGTCAGAACGACACCTGGCAAGTGCCGACACTAACGGTGCGTCGTATATGGGGGAGGCTGGACGATTCGAAGATGACTTCCGATCCCCGGCTGGTCTATGTCGGACGTAAATCAAGGGATCGCTGGGAAGAAAGAACACAGCCGCAGATCAGACGCTGGAACAACTCGGACTACCAAATGGCACGGGGAATCTTCGGGGTGGAGGAAAGGATTGTGGGCGGCATGTATCGGGCTGGCGTTCCGCTCATGGCTGGGACGGATGCAATGAATCCCTACTGCTTACCGGGTTTCAGCCTTCATGATGAGCTAGCTCTCATGGTCGATTCAGGCCTCTCACCGCTCGCCGCCCTGCAAACCGCAACGATCAACCCTGCTCGCTTTCTGCATCGGACGTCCGAGTCGGGAAGCATCGAAGCTGGCAAAAGCGCCGATCTGGTCCTGCTCCGTGCCGATCCGCTTACTGACATTCACAACACGACTCAGATTGAGGCCGTCTGGATGCATGGCCAATACTTCGATCATGCTGCGATCTTAGGTCTGTTGGAAGCTGCAAAGTTGGAGGCGAAACATTGACCTTGCAAATGACTTTCTATGTGCGCAATCACCCACGACAACTCCGGCTGTCAGGGGTGCCTTACCTCGAAGTCTTACCTTCGCACGGGGCGGGAATCCCTTGAGGATGGATCGATGCTAGCCTGTGTGCATGCTTTGCAGATTGGCTGTGCGCCGGATCGTTTCCTCTTACGAAAATCAGACTGAATACGTGCTTCGTGTGGCGGGAGAACCGATTCTCGGAAGCGCCGGTGCTTTTGGAAGCGACGAGCGGACCTTCTCAGGGCCAGAAGAGATGGTGGCGTGTCTTCGATCTCTGGGTGTCTCTGAACCCACTCTCAAGCAGTTCACTGTGACCGCCCAGCAGCCTGCCAGCGCGTTCAAATTCGTTGTGTTCGCCAAGAAAGGCACATCGCATTCGAGCGCTTGCAGGACGCGGACTTCGACATCTTCATCGACTGATATACAGCCCTTGGGTAAGTTCGTATATCTTTCATAACAAACCACTTATGTTCGATAATAGGGATTATGTTTAGTGAAATTGTTATCAGACACTGACTCCTACCAATCCGCAAAGGAATCAATTCCCCTACTACCACAAAGTTTTCCTAGCGCTTGCTTTGCAACCAGGCGTCACGGAATGACCGTTGCTCTTTAGAGAGCGATCCCCCGTTTGATTCAATTGGGACGATATCGAGTAGTAGAGGAAGAGCCAGCTCTGCTGTAGCCTTGATCTCCTGTCCACGGCGTTTATAGACGAGTTCTACTGTGTCACCCGCCTTGTGCGATGACAACGCTTTCTCCACGTCATCTGGACTCGCCAGAGTCTTTCCATCTACGGTCTCGAGTTCATCGTCTAGATCCAAGCCTGCCCGATAAGCAGGAGAGCCAACAATGGTGGGGCCAACAACCCGCAGAGTCTCACCCTTCTTCTCTAGCTGAAGGAAACCAAGTGTTCCGTCCTTGCTCTTGCTTTCGTAAACGAGCCCAGCATGCAGTAAGAGACCCGTGAAATCAATTTGCTCTGTGCCTTCGATGTACCTGCTCACAAAATCATCTGCAAAGGCCTTATCCCCGCTCACTTCAGCTAGGCAAGTGCGCACATCGGCCATAGTGTAAGGCTTTGCGACTAGGCCAGGCGACGAGCCGCCAGGCTTTCCATAGTGACGCCACATGGCGCGCATAAAGTCGTCGAGAGTGACCCGCGAGTCTGATCGCGCACGCAGGGTTAGATCAAGACCCAAAGCGATCACGTCGCCCATAGTGTAGTAGGAGACAAAAGTGTTGTTCCAATCTGTAGGCTCTCCAAGCGTAGCAAGGTCAGTGACTGGAGCTAGCCGACTCATCTGAACAGCGGAGCGATAGCGGGTTCCCGGACTAAGGGTTACCGAAGCGATCTGACCACCGATCTGAGCCAAACCTCTGTCGAGGCCGAGCAATCCGGTACGGAGTTCCACCAAACGTGCATAGTAATTTGTGAAGCCTTCAGCAAGCCACATCTCACCCGACATATCAACATCTTCGAAACTAAATGGCTCCAATGATGCTGGCCGAATACGCTCCGTATTCCAGCTGTGAAAGAACTCGTGGGATGCCGAATAGACAGCCCACTTCTGAGAGAGCTGTGTTCCGCTCGAGCTGATCATGGTGCTGTTACGATGCTCCATTCCGTCACCGCTTGACCAAGGGAGGTAATCCAGAAGGAACGTGTAAGAGCCGGGCTCATACTCTGGAAACTCCCCAAAGATGGCCTGCTCCTCCCGAATGATCTTCTGCAGATTCGCGACATACCCGTCAAGATCCGCATTCGTTCCTTGGTGATGCGCAACGACCCTGAACGTCTCAGTCTTTCCTCCCCTCTGCAAGGCAGGAATACTGAACGTTCGTTCAGAGAAATCACTAAGTTCAATGGGGCTGTCCATCAGGTACTGCAAGTTCGGGGCAGTGAAAGATAGCGCCCTTTGGGTCGTATAGAGTTGTGTGGCTACCTTCCACTTCGACCCTGCAGGGAGCACAAAGTTCACTTGCACACCGCGACTATCAAACCCCCGCGCCCACAAGAAAGTCGCTGGAATATTGATGCGTGCATGCGTCACGTCCACAGCCAAAAACGTCCCATCTCCCTGGTCACCAAATACAGAGTAACTGGCGTGGATGGTGCGACCATGGTTTGCAATTACCCACGACCTAACATTAGGCCGTGTCGCAATCAGAGTTTTGCCCAAGTCATCTGTAAACGTCTCTTTGAAGAGATCGGCAACGAACTCAAAAGCCGCGTAGCGCCCGGGCGAAGAGCGGCTCATCTGAACATAGAAAGGGCCAGGTGGAACGTCATAAAACGTAGCATCCACTTGCATGACGTGATGCACTGCATCTGGAAAGGAAAGCGTGTAATCAGTGGGTGTCTGGGCTGCTAAAGAACCCCCGGCAATCGTTCCCAAGGCGATGATGGCTAGAACACTTGCGCTCAAAAGCACAGCACTTCTCACGCGAACTCTCCGGCCTGCCGTATTTAGGTACTCCAAATGACTACAGATCTACGCATGCCGAAACCCGTTTCGTTATGTACGTATATGCTCCAACGTTCGGTATCAGGACGATGATGGGCAATCCTATCGACTGTCCTCTCCACCATACGCTGCATGAAAGAACTAAATACATCGATAAACTGCTAAACGGATAAACTGGTAAATCATTCAGCGTAAGGCGAGTTGACGGCCATGTGTCGATTCCAGTCTTTGCATCATCAATCCACCGGACCGGCTCTGACTTGCCTAGTTGCCGCTTCACCAATCAACTTGACGACGCGTTTGTTCCCGAGCGATAGTGTTGCCTTCGCGCATAGCCCTCACCCTTGACCCTGCGCGCATCCGAACCCCCTTCCCTTACAAAGTCCAACATGGCGGTGAGCTGCGGACGTCTCAAGTCTTTGCCAGAGGCTTTGTCCAGGAAGGTCTAGTCCAGTTCTATTCCTTCAAGCTGCCGATGCTTGTTCTGATCGCGTGCTAACGCGCACGTATCCGTCAAGCTCAATGTTCATTGAGGAGTGCTGAGTGGTGGCGGACATGACTGCGAATCTTTGTTGCCCTGATGGTAAACTGCGGCACAAATCCGAGGCTCGTTCCAGCGGGACGAAACTTGAACAGCAATTTCTCACCTCCACGTTCGACCGTAAGGTCAACGGGTTTAGTTACGTCATCCCAATACACTGACAGCTTTATCACTTTATCGCCCTCTAGAATGCCGGCCTTTTGAGCTTCACTTCCCACCTTTAGGTTAGTGACTAATCGTTTCTTCTGCAGTTGGTCGCGGCTCATGCCGATATCAAATCTCGGTAGGTCAACAAGTTGTTCCACGGCACACGGCTGCAGTGTACCCGAGGGAAATTTCACGTTAATAATCCCATCAACAGTCGCCCTCATTTGGGCCTGCTCGTCCACACTGATGTACTTGCCGATGACAGCGAAGACGTGATCTGAGGTCAGCTCCGGGAACGGATGTCCCTGCGTGCGAGCCTCAAGTACAAGCTCGCGCATGACGTCACCAAGGGTTTTCTGTGAATGGGTCTTCCGACGAATACTCCAGTCGAGCCACAAGGCTATCGCTGCACCTCTGTCATAGTAAATCTGGTCTTTCTCATGACCGCTTTGAGCTAGTTGAATGAGTTCCTTGGTAGTGATGTTCTTCGATGGCGACAAATAGTAGTTCCGAAGACTGTGGTTCACAGCGTCGAGGTACTGCTGAGTCGTCATGAGGCCTCCACGCCACAGCAGAAGACTCTAGTAGTACGTGGTGAATCCTTCTGTGAACCAGTAGATTTCTTCAGGAGTATTTGGCATTTGGCCAATCTTGTAGGGGTTCCAAGCATGGAGAAGCTCATGTGTGAAGAGTGACAACAGACCTACGGTGAAGTCTTCTTCTGGCGCAGTATGGATGCTGAAGGCATCTGTGAACCCGCCGCCGCCGCTCACACCTTTCTGGCTAGAATCAAACGGAACGACCGTCACAAGATAGTAGGGGGAAGTCATCGTCCTTCCAAAAGGCCCGCTCGATTGCGAAAATCTCTTTAAGTTTCGTTTCAGCTTCATCATCCGAGACACGCTAAGTGCCTCGAATTGCCAAGACAAGTCGTTCCCGGCCCGTCTTTTATTCGTGGATTCTGAAGTCTCCTGCAACGAACACAGCATTCTGGACGCGAGCCCAGACTCCTCGGAAATGCTGCTGCCTGTCCCTGACGCCGAAGCTGGTTGCTAGCGACCAGCCATCTGGTATGGACCACTCCAAAGAACAATCTGCAGCATCAGATGGCTCAAGAGCGGGATGTATCAGAGCGTTGCCTGTGTTGATCTCGGTCCAGGTCGGCTCAAGGTGCACGAGATGTCGTACATTCTCCCGTAAGGGACCATCCCAATCCTTGAGGACGTCGTAAGAGATGCTTGCAGTAGTGGAATCAGAAACTTCCAAGAGCTTTCTCAAAGGGTCAAAAGTGTTGGTAATTGCGGTGTTCGCGGATCCTGCTCTCAGATGCTGAATCCCGTTACCAAGCCCATTGACATCGCCCCATGTCGAAGGCAAGACCAATACCGAACGCTTCGAAGCCATACCCTTCATATCGAGGGGAACATGAAGAAATAGCTGCTCATTATTAAGCTGCGAGTTGAAGTAATAACGCAGTCTGACTGCTGTTGGAGGTTCTGCCGAAGCGTTTCCATAATTAAACACAAGAAGGCAGAATACAAATTGAATAGTGCAACGTAGCGGAGCTCTCAGATTAATCATCGTGAACATGTGACGGCAGAAGTCTAGGAATGGTGTTGCCTTCTTTCGTATTCCCACTAATGACGTTTCGCAACACTTGTCGCTTGCTTGCAGCAGTGCGCAGTACATCGATCTCGTTACGCTGTTGCGCCTGCTGCGATGAAAAGAGCTGCGGAATAGGTGAAAACGAGCAGGTTCAGGAGCGGTAGCAAAATCCGCGCTAAAAATCGGCTGTTACGAATCAGGAAATAGAGAGACGCACTCCCAAGTAGCAAAGTGGCTACCGGGAGAAAGATGACGCACTCACTAGCCAGCTGGCTCGGGACGGTCGTGACACTGCGAAGAAGAGAAAGCATTTGGAGAGGTGGTACGAAAGCTTGCAATACGAGAAGCCGCAATCCTGTACGCTGACCTTCTGTTCTCGCCGTGAGCCCTGCAGTGGAATCCAACTGCCACCGCGACAAAGCTATGCAAGCCGTTACCAGCGGAAAGGCCAGGAGCACACCAGCCCAGGCATAAAGCTTCGTAGGTTGCATGGCGTTGTTCCTCCAAGAGATTCTAGCTTCCCCTTTGTACCGTGAAATCGCATTGTTGGAAGTATCGAGCTCCAACAACTCCCCCGAAAGGGCCAGTGCCCCGGGCCACCTTCCGCTAAGGGGCTGAACGATGAGTTGGACGGCTACTGCGCAGCGAGAAGGTGATGCGAGGCTCCGCCCCTCATAGCCGAGCAGAGAGGACGCCGCTCCACCAAACGAGCATCGCCAGGAGACCGACTCCCAGGGCAAACGACGAAAGGCTGGTTCGTACCCTATCTACTTCGATTGCGGTTTCGCCGCCCTTTGCGATCAACCGTCCGAGCCTCCGGTATGTGTTGACATACGTGATCACTGCTCCAGTCCAGATCACTGTCGCAGACAGTGCTTCTACCAGGACACGGCTGGACCTTCCGGTACCTGGGTGATGGTGTGCCAGAAGTACGTTCATCCACGGGTAGAACAACACAGCGACCGCACAAACGGCAGCTAGATATGTTCGGAGCTTCGCATAGCCTTCTCCTTCGCCATGCAAACCACCAGAAATGCCATTGTTTCCCAATGTGACCTCAGTGCCCACCCTTGCACCCCTTCTCGCCTTTCGACGGCACCTAGCAAGTGTACCGCTATCGGAAGTACTCCTAGGTCGCTCCCGAGAGATGGTGGATCCGGCAATCAGTACCCAGTACCGCTATGTCGCATTCTCACCAGTCAGCGTACTCGTCTGATACGGACATTTTCAGAGAGTACAAGCCTCCGCTGACTATTGGAGAGGCAGTTCCAGGCCTATGCCGCTAGCGCTCACTCGTCGGTATCGCTCTCTTCCTACCCCTCCGAGTTTAGAATCAAGCGCAGCGGAGGCCAGTATATGCCCAAAAACACCGACCTAAATAGATTGCGTCACGCTGGACGAATTCCTCAAGAGACGCTTGATTATCTAACTTCGAAGAGACGGTGGGATAGCCGGATGCGGTGGTGGGAACTCCCTATCTTACTCATAGTGGCCGTCTCAATAATCTTGCTAATTACGCTGCTCTTCCGAAGCCACACGCCCAGGGATTCGTTCCACATTTGTGTGTTGATCTTTCTGCTGTCGACCCCATTACTACTCAGAATTCGAAGCTACGTCGGTTGAATCGCACCCGAATCAGCCCACAACAACTCCGGTTTGCAGGGATTGAAGCCGACGTTTCAGAGCTGACAAGCTGGGTATAACCTCCGCTAGTGCCAGCACGGGCAGCCAGCACAACGACAAATTCCAGCCAGGCATCCTAGGACGTAATCGCGAGGCAATCATGGCACGAACCACTCGGTTTCTCGTTCTCACCTTTGGCGCAATCCTTCTGCTCTTGGTCATCGCCGTTTTTTCCATTCCGATTTTTCTAAATACAGACAGTTTTCGGGCGCGCATCGAGACCACGCTCTCGAAGTCGCTTGGCCGTAAGTTGACGATCGCCAAGCTCGACCTCGCGCTCTGGTCGGGTAGCCTGGTCGCGAGCGGCGTCACCGTCGCCGACGATCTGGCCTTCAGCGCCCAGCCCTTTATCAGGGCTGACACCGTCAAAATCGGCGTGCAGGTCTTTCCCTTGCTGCTGCACAAGCAGGTGCTGATCCGCAGCTTCGCGATCGACACGCCGCAGATCCAGCTGCTGCGCGCAAAAAACGGCACCTGGAACTACTCCAGCATCGGCTCAGCCGCCGGCAAGAGCCGCCAGGATGAGGACACCAAGCAGACATTTCCTGATCTCACAATTGGCAAGATCGACGTCAACCATGGACGGATCACCGTCGGCTCCGGGCTGAGCTCGACCACACCTTCGCGCACCTACGAGCAGGTGGACCTGACTGTGCGCGACTTCGCCTTTAACGCTTCGTTCCTCTTCACCGTCTCGGCTCATCTGCCATCGGACGGCAGCATCGAGTTGAACGGCAACGCTGGGCCGGTCAACCAAGCCGATGCATCCCAGACGCCCTTCTCCGGCCACCTGGAGTTGAAGCATATCGATCCACTCGCCGCCGGCTTTGTCGATGCCTCGGACGGCGTCTCCGGCCTGATCAACGCCCTGGTGCTGGACGCCACCTGGAGCGGGCAGCAGCTTCACGTCAGCAAGCTCGTCGTCGATACGCCGCGCCTGACCATCCTCCGCAGCAACGCGTCCAAAGCCGCCAAGCCCGCTGCCGAGTCGGAGGGTGACAGCATGCTGAAGAGCCTCTCCGTCGATGACGCGCAGGTCAAGAATGGCTCCATCACGCTTGCCACGGCAGGCCAGACAGGAGTGCCTGCTGTCTATCAGCAGCTCGACGCGCAAATTACCAATCTGACGCCGAAGAGCGTCTCGCCCTTCTCCTTGAGCGGGCAGCTCCCTAATGGGGGCGCCCTGAGTGCGAGCGGTAACGCCGGCCCCTATAATCAGCAGAATGCCGAAGCCACACCGCTCGACGCCCGTGTGAAGCTCAGTCACTTCGAGCTTGAGACCGCCGGCATACTTCCACCCGACGCCGGCATCAGCGGCAACGCCGATCTCGATGCGCACGTCAAGTCAAACGGCCAGGCGCTCAACCTGACCGGAAACACACAGATTACTAACATTCGGCTGGCGAAGGATGGCCAACCCTCCGCCAAGCCCGTAAGGGTGGAGTTCAACATCGGCGAGAACACCGAGGCTAAGACCGGGCAGATCCAGCAGGCGGTTATCCACGTGGGCGCGGCCGTCATCAATCTCACGGGCACCTTCCAGACCAGCGGACCAAGCACCGCGCTCAATCTCAAGGTGAATGGAAACGCAATTCCCGTCAACGAGATCGAAGCCTTTTTGCCGGCGCTGGGCGTTCGCCTGCCGGAGGGTTCGCGGCTGCAGGGCGGCTCCGTCACCACCACGCTCACCGTCTCCGGTACAAGCGCCAGCCCGATCATCAGCGGCCCGGTCCGGCTCGACAGTACGCAGCTTGCTGGGTTCAATCTGGGCGCGAAGCTGCAGACGCTCTCAACGCTGACAGGCGGCCGCATCACCGCCGTCACCGGCTCGGGAACCAACATCCGCTCGCTCAGCATGGTCGTCCAGGAGCAGGGTGGTGGCATCCGCACTGACAACATCGTGCTCGACGTGACTGGTGTCGGCACCGCCACCGGCGCGGGCACAGTCTCCCCCCCGGGCGCGCTGAACTATAACGTGCTGCTCAAGCTGACTGGCCTCAGCGTCGGTCCAGGCGCGGCCTCGACGGCCGCAACGCCGGCTGCGGGCCAGTCTGGCGGCGCTGCCGGGATCGCGGGCGCGCTCGCAGGCTTTGTCCCGGGTGGCGCTGGCGGCGGTGCATCTGCGTTGGGTCTCGGCAACATTGCCGGAGTGGCCATGCGCAGTGGCATCCCGGTGGCGATCGGCGGCACCACCAGCAATCCCACCTTCGCGCCCAACCTCGCCAAACTGGCCTCAGGAGCGGCAGCCAACGCCGCCCAAGGATTGATCAAGGGCAGCGGCGCAGCCGGCAAGCAAAACCCGGCGCGGGGCAATCCTCTCGGAAATGCGCTGGGCGGCCTGCTCGGAAAGCACTAGGCGGTATCGACAGATAGTCTTTGCAGTTTGTCTAAGATCTGTTGCACTGAAGATGTGGCGAGTTGAATGGTAATCTTCAGTTCTTTTGAGTTCCCATCTGCTCCCGCGGGCAGCGTTCTGACAGCCTTTGACCCGCGCGTCAACACTCCCATGATGATCTGTGGAGCGAGATCCTCACTGTGGTACTTCAGCCTCTCCTGAGGCGTTGGACCCAGGTGGACATCAAGTCCCTCCAATGCTGACTTTCTGTCCTGTCTGGCAGGCTTCGGCTCACCGAAGAGCTTCACGATCGCTGTCTTTCCGCATGTGCACCAAGACACTTCAGCTCGGGTATCCGGATCGTAGATCATGACTTCGAAGCGCTCGCCTTTGTTCGGCTGTAAAGGGTCTGAAGGCAGCTTCCACTTATGGAATGTTCTTCCCTGCGAATCTCGTGCTAAATACGATTCTGATTCATGCTGGATTTCCGTACCGTCAGCTAGTTTCTGATAGCTGGTCACCACGCGGCGCGACGTATACGGCTCGCCGGTGGTCGGAATGGGTGCTAGTCGATTCACGTCCTGAGCGATCGCGAGGGATGCGGAAAGGGCTACTGTGATCCACTTGTACCTTCGCAAGAGAAACCTCCACTGCACACAGGCGTCACTCAACTAACTTTGTAAAACAATTATGCAGCAGATGACTGCATAGTTGTTCCTTCCCTCGATCGCGATGCGCCGAGATGGCGTCAGCACAAGAAACGGAATTTATATACGTTTGGTGGTGAGCCGAGCTAAAACCTAAAAAAGTTTTGATTTCATCGAGAGCGTAATGCCATAGGTCTGTCGCGAAAACGAGGGCATTCGAGACAGACGTTTCTAAGGTGCTTGGAAGGGCTTTCCAGCCCCTGAAATATGTTGCAGAACTCGTCCCACAATCGATGTCCGGCTAAAGGTGCTTCTGCGCGACGTGATGAAGGGCCTTCCTCGCTAGCGCACATAAAATTCTTTTTCTTGAGGTGTCCCCGAGATAATGATCGTGGGTCTGATCGATCATGCTGACCGTCTCGGCAAGTCAGCACAGGCTGGGCAGCAGGCTCTGAGTGAGCAGATCGAGGAGGTGGCGCAGTTGCAGCAGTGGGCCGTGAATGCGGCGCTCGAGCTGCAGAAGCGGGCTGACGCCGCTGCCAGAAGCTGAGGCCAAGCGGGCGCGGCTGCAGAGCACCCAGGCGACGCTCCAGGCCAATGCTGTCCAAGCGATCCATGATGCCGTCGAGAAGCGTCTCGAAGCGGCCTTGCCAGGGCCTGGTCCACCTACCCTCAATCTTGCCGCTCTGCCGCCACCTCCAGCACACAAGGGAAAGGTGAAATAGGCACCGAAGAGCACGGGCATCCCCAAAGGCAGGCTATGGATTTGACGTTCGCAAAGAGCGCGAACTTGGAACGAGCAAAAGATACGCTCGTCCCACAAACCTATAGCCTCGACGGCGAATGAGGTACTAAACTAAGGCGTTCCGGACAGCTGGCATGAAGCTCCACAGTTAGAGCGTCTATAGTTCTCACTAAAGGAAAGTCACGTATGCGCAGCCTTCAAAACGTTACCCTGATTGCTCTTGTCCTAATAGCCGTGCGTGCGGAAGCACAGCAGCCTGCATGTGGCCTTACTTCTATGAGGGAATCCGTTGCTCCGTTCCTTCCATCGATTGCAAAGGCAGCACATGTGCAGGGTACAGTGGTTTTGCTCGTCAACTTTACGCGGAGCGGTGAGGCGAATTCGGTGACCGTTGTAGCCGGGCCTGAGATGTTGCTTGAAAGTGCTCTTGAATTTGTCCGGGGATGGCGAGCGAACTCTTTTAGCGGTGTGCGCACTTGTCCAATCGCAATCGATTACCGCTTGCAGCAGGAAGGTGATAAGCAAGTACCGCGTTTTCAGCGCCAAGATCTACACCATGGCACTGTTAATTCCGGCGTTCCGATAGTCATTCCTTAACTCTGCGATAAGGTCGAACAGACCGAGGCTGGTTTGCGAACGGCGTTTGCCACCGACAACCGGAGTTGTCGTGGGTGAAATGGTGGATCGATCACCCGATCCGTGGTGCAGCGTCGGTTGGTGAAGTCATTCTTGAGGTGCTCTTGCTAGAATTCAGGTCACCCGATATACCTGGAGTCGCCGTGAACCTTCCACGCCTGCGCCCTACTTTATTCTTACCGCTGATTGGGGCTTCGCTCTTATTCGGGGCCGGTGTCATGCGGCTATCCGCACAGGTCCCCGCGTCTCCAACGCCTGTGGTACCTGCTTTACACATAGAGGGGGTGATTCCTCCTCCAATGGGTTCTTTCAAGATGCGAGCCATTACGGGCGAGCCATACTCTCTTACAGCGAAGACCACCACCTCAAAGAAGTTCACCGATGGAACCTGGCACACTACCCAATATGAAGAGCGCCGCATGCGTGATTCCGAAGGCCGGGAACGTTCCAAATTGCTCGATGCCTCTGGACGACCGATCTCAGTCCGCCTCACTGACCCCGTCGCCCAGACGATCATCAATCTGCAGCCGTTCGTCAAATCGGCGATCATCACTCACATCCCTCTACCTAGCCCGGATCAGCAAGCCCGAGCAGAAGAGTTCCGAGCTAAGGCAGCAGCATATCGAGCTCAGCATCCACCTTCGCCGGACACCGAGAATCCCTTGCCACCGCAAACTATCGCAGGGGTACAAACCGAAGGCAAACGCCGTTTCAACGTGCTAAGCGCGAAGATGTCAGACGGCCAGGAGGTCAGCGTGGTCGAAGAAACCTGGACCGCGCCTGACCTAAGGATTCCTCTCGCTCAAACCTCTGACGACCCACGTGGTGAGAAGATCTCCATAACCGTTACGGAGTGGCAACGGGCCGAGCCGGCCTCGGCCTTATTCCAGGTCCCGCCGAACTATAAGCTAATCGAGCAGAAATAAGGCTCTTGCGCTTCTTGTACTCACTGAAACGACCCTTTCAGCCGAGTACGTCAGTGCTCCGTCAATATGAAACTCAACGTTGCTGCAAGTGCAAATGTGCAGGCGTCTCATTGCAGTTGAAATGCCAAAATTCGTGCAAGATCAGGACGGGATTATGATGCTCGTAGCGCAGATACCGTGCGACCCTTGACGGTCTTCTAGTATCAGGACCGCGTGAGTTTGTACTTTAGTTTGAGTCTGGCTTTCTTCCGTGTGAACGTCCAATCGATGGTTGTCTCGGCGTGGTTGGTGCGCTGGTTCGATACGTCGGCTTGGTGGGTGAGTTCTTCGATGCTCGAGATCCTTCGCTTGCCCATACACTGTCTGCTGAAGAGTCCGATTTCAATCTCTGCCTGATTGAGCCAGCTTCCGTGTTTTGGGGTGTGGTGGATCGTGAACCGGCTCCACAGCCAGCCGCCATCTTCTTCGCCGAACCAGTCCGTCGCCGCCTTGCGGGTGTGAGTCGAGAGGTTGTCGAGTACCAGGTGGATAGTCTCGGCGGCGGGATAGGAGGCTGCGATGTCGAGCAGAAACTCGGCGAAGTCGGGAGACGCTCGGGTCGGCGTGACCTTGGTGAAGTGACGTCCCGCCTTTGGTACCACGGCGCAGAACACGTTCGCCGTTCCGCACCGTTTGTACTCGTAGTCGCGACGAGCGACATGGCCGGGGCTCACCGGCGTGGAAGGCCGCGTGTCGGCGTGCAGGACGACCGGCTTTTCATCCAGGCAAATCACCGGAGCGATTGCTTTCAAGGTCGTTTCGTATACCTTCAGCACATCTTCCATGCGCTCGATACAGGCCTCATCGAGCTTCGCGACGCACCACATTTTTTTCCCGCCACGGCTCGAGATCGTGGCTTTGGAGAAGCACTCGGATCGCTTCCCGGCCGATCGCCGCAACGATCTTGCGCCGGACTGTCTCCTCCGCCAGCAACCTTACCGTCCACCGCGCAAAGCCCTCCGGAGGCGACGAGCAGACCGGCGCGACCACTTGCTGACGCTGCCCTGGATCAAGCGACGGAACCTTGCCCGGACGCGGTGCATCGAACAGCGCACGATCCAGCCCCGATGCCTGATACCGCTGTCCGATCTCCCGAACCGTCTTGCCCGCCAGGCCAACCAGCGATCCAACTTCGGGAATCGAAAGGCCCCGATCCAACTGCCGTAACGCCAGAGCGCGAACCACTGTTCGCACCTCTTGCACACCGCCACTCAACAACGCCTCGATCCGCTCACGATCTCCAACGGTCAACGACAACTGCAATCGAATCCCACGCCCCATCCCTGTAGTCCAACGCCAAGACACACCGAAAACTAGTATCAGCCTTGAGTACGACTCTAGAAGGTCACCGCACTAGAGACTACGGGCGACGCTGATACAGCTACTGCAAGGTTGTACCTTTGGGAAGCGGTTCTGGACCGCGCAAGATCTCCCTGGCGTAGGTCGCCAACGCTTCTGCAAGTCAAAGAGCCGTATTGGCGACATGACGAAGGGAATTGCCTTCGTTTTTGTCTCCTCTCCATCTTTTGGAAAACGGCGTACTCGAGCCCGAGGAACAGTGCAGAGTTGGTGATCGGTCCGATTCTCCACTTTACAAGCGCATGAAAATCACCTGACCCTGTACGTTCCGTTCAAACCATTCCGTCAGCCTCAACCGAAGGTGCGGTGCAGCTACCGGATCGGAGTTGCTGCTCGGCTACAGCATGTTCTATCTCGGAGTTGACTTCGCCGCCGAGCAGGATCATCACTCCAGTGAGATAGAACCAGAGAAGTAGAATGACAACTGCTCCCAGTGAACCGTAGGTCATGGAGTAGCTGTTGAAGTAATGCAGGTAGATGCGCAGGGCAACTGATCCGATGATCCAGCCGAGAAGACCAGTGACCCCTCCAGGAGTAAATCGACGCCAGACACGATGCTGCACGTCCGGGCAAAAGTAGTACATCACCTCAAAGGAAAGGATCATGAGCAAGGAGGATGTAACCCAGCCGATTATTCGCAAGAGGACTGAGATCAGGTAGCTGCCCCGGAAGAGATGCTCGAGGTGGTTCGCTCCTAAGTCGACAGCAAAGAGTACAAGCAGTGCGGTAAGGACGATGAAGGCGACAAGGATGGTCAGAGCCATGGCCTCGAGTCGGGCCTTCCAGAAGGGTCGGGTCTCTTTGACCTTGTAGACGGTGTTAAGGGTATCTTGAAGTGCCGAGATGCCGACGCTGGCGGAGAAGAGGGCGACAAAAATGCCAAGAACGATCTTGCCGGAGGTGCTTGCCTCAGTGGTTTGTTTGAACGTCTCGATGACCAGCGTAAATGCTGCGGGTGGGATCAAACGTCCAATGCGTTCGAGTAGATTGAAGTAGAGACCGCTCGACGATTTCGCGATCATGCCCATGATCGAGGACATAGCAATGAGCGCTGGAAAAATGGCGGAGAAGAACGAGTACGCGAGTTGGGAGGCGCGACCAAACAAGTTGTCGTCGTTGATGCCGTCCCAGGTACGTTTAGCTATCTGTTTTATGGGAATGCCGTGGAGATCCCACATCGACGACAGGGGATTGTGCTGGACGTGCGCCCAGACTTGCTTTTCAAAATGAAGGATCGAAGACTTTGGTCTAATCTTCGAAGCTGCGCTAGGCGAATCTTCAGTTCTTTCAAAACCAACCTGCTCTTGCATCGCCTACCTCCGAATCATTCACACTTGGGATGCAGGAGCAGACGCTAAGGGCAGCCATAATGCATGTTTCCATTGGGCTCATCCCTACGAAAGACCTCTGCGTAGCGTGATTCGTCAAGCAATTCATTGGCGATGCAAAGAAGTTCATTAAGCAGACTCCCGCCTGGATGACCTTCTTTTTCCGCATGCCGCGCTCCGACTGCATCGAACACTGACAGAGGAGCCATACGAAGGGCGTGATTCACGCTTTCCTGAAGACCATGGGGATAACAGGGACCGGCCCTGTTGCGTTAAATGCCTGCGGGGAGCTTCGAACAGGATCTTGGCGGTTAGGATGGGTCATGTTCAAGCGTCGACGCTTTCCCATTAGATCATTCTGCTTTGTGTCCGCTGGTGCTGCAAGTACGGCATCAGCTACCGGGATGATGCAGGAGCCTGGTGTAGAAGTGAACCCGTCAACGATCATGCGTTAAGTGCATCGATTTGCGCCTGAGTTGGAGAAGCGGGTGCGCTAGTATCAAGGCTATCGAGCGACCTTCTGGCAAGTGGACGAAACGTATGTGAAGGTGGGTGGCCGGTGGAAGTATTTGTTTCGGGTCATAGACAAGCACAGCCGTTTGATCGACTTCATGTTGGCAGATCGCCGCAATACCCGGGTAGCCCATCGTTTCCTGGGCAAGACATTGACTACGATGCGTCACTGGCCGCCATCTTCAATTACGACAGACCAACTCGGCTCCTATCCGCAGGCGATCGGCCGGTTGCAACGAGAGGGCAAGCTGTCGATCGACGCGAAACATACCTGCAAGTACCTGAACAACATGATCGAAGCCGATCATGGCGCCCTCAAGCGAATCATTCGTGCTACCCGCGGCTTCCAGACCATGAAGACGGCCTCGGCTACGATCAAGGGCTTCAAGGTGATGCGGAGGATCCGCCGCGATCACTGCCTCACATGCAAGCCGCACGCCAAGGACGAGGTGCGTTTCGTCGACAAGCTGTTCGATGTCTACTCAAATGCCGCTTGATCATCGCAACCCTATCCAGACTGCGCCACCAGAGTTAATGCAACAGAGCCCTCTGAACTGAAGTAGAGACCACTCATCCCAAACCACGCTTACAAGGCCAATCAGGGCAGGCACGTTCTTGACTCCTAGAAGTCGACATGCATCCGGACGGTTTCAACCAATACAGGCCCGCGATCCCGGTTGTAGCCCGGATGATCGACGAATTGAGCGTCAAGGGCGTAATACACGCCTTTCCAGACGTGAAGGTGTAATACCCTTCAACGATGTCTTCACGAGCATAGTTGAGTTGCCCGTCACCCAGAATGAACCCTTTGCCTCCGAGGGCAAGGTAAATCTGGTGGTCCTTCTTAATGGCGTTGGTCACAAACGTCAGCCCAAGCTTGTCGTCAGGACGATCGAAAGCCTTCATGCTATAGTCGCCGCCCAGGGCGAACGTCTGGTCGACCTCGGTGTACGCGTAGGACTTATGCTGCCCTTCGTTCCAGCCGAACCGGCCATAGACCCGACCGCTTTCACTTACTTGTTGTTCTGCGTTGAGGCCCACGCCATACTTGACTGAACTCGTGACTGGATGAGTAGTTATGTCGGGGGTTGGCGTTTCACAACGAAGGAACGCCTGGTTCTGCCGTCGATAGTCACCCATGTTGGCATGGTTAACAAAGCCCAGCAATCGCACCGCTCCCTTTCGCTTTTGGTTCGGCAAGGCGCTCTTCCGCAGCTCTAGTTCAACATTCTGACCATTCGCACGGCGGAGTTGATACTGCAGATCAATGCCATTGGCGACGGTGGGCATGGCAGCGATGCCATACCGCGCCGTGAACGCATGGTCTACGTAATGGAAGACCGCACCATCGGTGTAGCCCCGCGTGTTGGCCGCGTAATCCCAGGCTCCGTTGTTGTCCACTGTCCAGTTCAAGAACTGAAGATGCGAGTCTATGCCTATAGAGTTCGCATCAAAGAAATCTGGTAGCCCCATGCGCCCGACAAAGAAGTCCACCCTTCTGATCGGAGTCTTGGTTTGCAGTGATACAGCGGATCGCTCGGCGTCGACCATTTCATCTGTCAGACCGATGACCTGATGGATCATGTACTGGGTGAGATAGGGCGCAGAACCAAAGGCTTGGGTTACGAACAACGTCGAGATTGGTGAAGCCGGCCAGCCCTAAAGCCTCAGATATGCCCCGTCCGCCTGCCGACTCGACATCCAGGATGGCGTCAGTCGCGAAGCGGGAGTTCTTGTTGACCTCATATCCCAGGTAGACCGTTCCAAGCAGGGAAGTCTTGTACTCTCCTCGACCAAGAAGGCTGTCTGAATCTTCGTACGGAGAATGAAATGGCCCGTGAGCCTGAAAGACGATGTTCGCCTGCCCGGAGATCAAATAGCGCGCGTTGTCGGAATGACGGAAGACAGCCGCGCTTGAGGCGTCTGAGGATTGCGTGTCCGCCGTCCGGACCGGGGTCGCGGCCTCTTGGCAAAGCCCAACTCTGGAGCAGAGAAGGGCGAGTAAAGCACACGACAACATCTTCGGAAACACCTAATCACCTCTAGTGAATTTCAGGTTAGATGCGACCTCACTGCAGCTGCCGTTGCATGATCAACAAGCGCAGCCACTCTCCAAATTTGAAGCCCGCTTCGGGCAACAAACCTGCTACTTTGAACCCCATGGAGGTATGGAGAGAGACGGAAGCGATGTTAATCCCGCAGATACAGGCCACCATCGAATGGCAACCCTTGTCGCGACATTCCGAGATGAGTGCTGCGAGCAAGGCTTTTCCTACTCCATGACCAATGCAGTCAGGACGGACATAAATCGAATCTTCCACGGTGAAACGGTAGCCTTCACGAACGCGAAACTGGGATGCGTAACAGTAGCCAACGATATACCCTTCCAATTCTGCGACAAGGAACGGCAGATCTCGGTCCTGTACGATCTGCCATCGCTTCAGCATTTCAGATTCGCTTGGGGCAGAGATCTCAAACGTGGCGGTACTCGTTTCGACGAAACGTGCGTAGATCGCGGTTATATATGGAACATCCTCCGCGATTGAAGGGCGCACTACACATTGGGCTGCTCGTGGTAGCAGGTCCAGCTCAGCGAAGGTGCTTGGAGTCATTGGCTAACCTGGATTAGCTCTCAAGTTATGAGATCATGGTTTGCATACGGGAATGAAGATAGAGGGCCAATGCTGCACGAACAAGCAGCACGCATGATACGAAGCGAAGAGTCGTGTAAAACGTACCCGGGCGCTGCGGGCCTCCCCTTGTCGCGTTTCGAGTGGTTGCAGATAACGTCGAGCAGCTCTCAGAAGATCCTGTCGAACTTCTGGCTCTCGATCGTGCTTTCCACAAAAACGTTCCTTTAGCTCCACTTCGATCGCCATGTATTAATCGCTGAAAGATCCGGCGGCTTCATATTGGGTTTGGTGGACATCGCTCAAGGGATCAAAGATTGCTTCTACACCTTTCTGCGGGGAAGCGGTCGGATCTTCCGTGCCCTCAACCATGCCTTTCGAGACTGTGTCTACCTCCAAAAAGATGTGCTTGATGGCTGGATATTCCGCGTGAATGAGACCTTCGATCTTGTCAATGGTCTTTTCAACATCGCTACTTGAGAATCCCCGTCTGAACTGTACCGTCATCGTGAGTAGGGCATCATGCGGGCCAAAGAAGGTGGTAAATGGGTACTCAAGGCGGACGACACCCGGAACCTGCTGTGCAATCTCTCGGACATGATGGAGAGCCTGCCGATCCAGCCCTTCACCAATCAGTAGAGCCTTGGTTTTTGCACCGAGGAGGGCGGCTACAAACATCAGGAGGAGCCCGATGAGGATAGAGGCAGAACCGTCGAGAATGCGCCAGCCGAAGAGCTGAGTCAACACGGTCGCGAGGAAGGCAATCAGAACGCCTAAGACTGCAGTTGAATCCTCGAAGAGGACCGTGAAAGAAGCCGGATCCTTACTTTGCTGGATAGCCTTAAAGAAAGGGACGGAACCACGCAGCTTCCCAAATTCACGGAAGGCCACCCAGAGCGAATACCCTTCAAACGCTGCTGAACATCCCAGCACGGCGTAGGTCACCCGAACATGCTCAATGGTTCGAGGATGGAGCACATGCTCGATCCCTTCGTAGATCGATGCTCCGCCTCCCAGGGCGAAAACCGCGAGAGCTACTACCATGGTCCAAAAGTACAGTTCTTTCCCGTATCCGAAGGGATGGCTCTCATCCGACGGGCGGCCGCTAAGTCTCAACCCTAATAGCAGCAACCCTCCATTGCCGGTATTGACAAGGGAGTGGATGGCCTCTGACAGCATGGCCGAACTGCCGGTCATGGCTGTTGCAATCAGCTTCGCAACCAAAATACCCAGGTTTGCGGCTATTGCTGCGTATAGAACACGCTTCGTACTGGTACTGCCTTCGAGGCCCACGGCTTCCTTTCTAAGCTGAATAGTTCCGTGACGAAGTCGCACCAGTATGAGCGTTGCGTGATTCGTCCACGCGACTTGCAGGGACGTGGGGAGACTCCAGGAACTGTTCGCACGGCATAATCTTCCAGCCTTTCAGTTGCTTTTTTGACAATGTTCGGAGCAGTTCAAGCGGAAGGCTTTCCGACCCAGCGAATCCTAACCAACGCTCTTGGTCGTCCTCAGAGATCACAATGGGCATACGATCAAAGATGGGTTCAAGGGATGGAGCAACGTGCCCTGTCACGATGGCGAAGCTAAGGATTTCTTCGCCTGAGTCGTTCACCCAGCTTTCCCAGATCCCCGCTATCCCAAAGATTTCTTCATTATCAGGCGCAAACGAACAGGGGACCTCGAAAGGTCTGCGCTGGTACTGACATTCATTGAAAACGTCGGCCGGGATGATGCAACGGCGGCGACGAAAAGCACACCGAAATGCTGAGGATGTAGTGTAGGTCTCAGACTGGGCTTCCCCACGTTCTGGAGCACTATGCTCGTCATGAGCATACGAAGGGATCAGACCTTCTCGCATCCACGACATCTGCCGCTTGCCAGTACGAGGTGATACTCGGAGAACAGGGAAGCTCTTATGATCGTAGAGCTTTCCGTTCTGCTTGCATCTTAGGAGAGATTTTGCCGGAACATTACCCCAAGCGGCAAGTCTTACGGGATCTGTGCTGAGCTGAAACTTCGCAAACATGACGCACTCACCTGCTCAGGTACGTGCTACCGTGAGCGACTAATTAAGTCTGCCTAAAAAGTCATAACGGAGGCATAAAGATTTCTGTTGCAGAACTTGCACGGGTGCGCTGAGCGGCTATCCAGGCACGAGACCCAGCCAACGACTGACCGACGGAATCTGTGAGAAAACAAATTTTTCAAGCAACGCCACAACGATGAGGGATGCTCCCATAGCAGGCAGATAAATCCCGAGAGCCACAATGGCAGCAAGCAAGGGAAATGACCAGCGTGTTCGACCGATGGGCAGGGGAGCTCCGAGCACGCCGACATGTCTACGTCGCCACCATAAGACGATGGCACTTCCGCTCAAGAGAACAAGCCCCATCGCAGTACACAGCCCAATGACTTGATTCACCAGACCGAATAACTGTCCTTCATGCGCTGCGACGCCTATGCCAACGACCCGATCCACGATGCCACGTTGATCAAAGTTCTCGCGCTTCAGCAACGCCCCGGTCTGAGCATTCAGCGTGAGATTGGTTCGCAACGGCCTGTTCTGTGAATCGGACTTTGCAGTCCATGGGCTCCCCTCAAACGTCGGCGGTGAAATCAGCACAGGATAAGCGAGCTGCAGCGGCATCAGGGTCGCAATGATCCTATCCAGGGGCTCGTAGGAAACCGACCCCCGAGATGTTTCTACCGCGTGGCCCATGTGTCCTGCATGCTCCATCGGCATCCCTTCCATGCTGTCGCGGTTCATCGCCATTCGTTCCGTTACTTCCGACGAGCGGCCCGTCGTCCAGTCCTGTCGAACGGTAGCAGCGCCGGTCATGGCACGGGCTTTCTTGAGGTAACCTCCCCAACTTTTGGCCCAGGGCAGTCCGGTGAGCAGCAAAAAGAGGGCGAATGCGGATACATAAACGCCAGTGACCCCATGGAGATCGCGCCAGAAGATCCGAGATCCCTTGCCCAGACGGATGAAGAGAACGCCTGCCAGGTTTTCGGTTTGTCGCGGCAACCAGAGGTAAAGCCCGGTGAGGATCATGACAATCGCCCATGAAGCCGCTACTTCCACGATCAAAGAGCCTTTGTCTCCCATCAACAGTTCACCGTGCAAGCGAAAGACGATTTTCATGGGTCGGCTGTCTTCGCTCACGATGTTCAGAATCTGGAGGGTTTGGGGATTGACATACACCCGGAACTCGTCGGCCTGTCGACCGACGATGATCCGGGTTGCAGATCGAGGAGTAAGCGGCAATTCGTAATAGTGGAGATTAGATCCCGGAACCGCTGCCAACGCAGCATTGACCTGTGCCTCGGCGGTCGCCTTCGGTCCCTTCAGGCTCAGGCTGTCGTAAGGACGGTCAAGCCACCGCTCGATCTGGGGCTTAAACAAGTAGATGGAGCCGGTGATGGAGAGCCAGATGACAAAGGGGACGCAGAACAAACCGGCATAGAAATGCCAGCGCCACACTGTCCGGTAGTTGAACCAGGATGGTATTCCGCCCGGATGTGATTGTGGTGAGATCGCAGCCATTAGAACCTCACTCGTACGCCACCGTAAGAAGCGCGGGGAGTACCTGTGTAGATGGAGCCTGTCGAAGTCGCCAGCACGCTTGCGCCGTTCTGCAGCCCGGTTGTGGCGTTGAGGCTATTTGTGATGTTCCCAGCCGATGCAACGTACGTCTTATTCGCAAGGTTTTGGATATCGAAGTAGAAACGGAGCCGTGAAAGCGCCCCGTGGCCGGTGGGCGGATCATAATGCATGCTGATGTTGAGGAGGGTGAAGCCGGAAGCTGTGAGGAGGTTAGCGTTGTCCAACTGGTAGTTATCGCGCCAGTCTGCTTCGATGAAGCCGCCGAAGCCACGCAGCTTGCCGGTAGGCTGATCGTAAACAACTCGTGCGTTGAGGAAGTTGGGAACGACACCAGGGATCATGTTGCCACTGCGGCTAAAGGTGCCCGTTAGAGTGCCGCTCGTGATGGCCTCGCTGTAGTTTGTATAGATCTGGTTGTCGTACATGTAAGAAACCCGCAATCTGGCCCCTGAAAGAGCGACAGGCAGAGGGTGCCAGTCAAGACCTACTTCTACTCCTCGGTGAGTTGAGGCGGGAGCGTTAAAGGTATAGCTCTGCAGGTTCACTCCTGAAGATTGCGTGACCATCTCGTTCTGGAACCACTCATAGAAACCTGTAACGGAAGCCTGCAGCGTTGCTCCCAGGGACAAATCGGCTCCCACATCCACGCCTGTGTTTCTCTGCGTTTTCAGGGTTGTGTTGTTGCCGAAAGCACCCTGAGCATTGGTGAAAAGCTGCGTCGCCTGCGGCGTTCCATAACCGGTTCCCAGACGGCCATGAAGCCTCCAATGGTCGTTCGGGCGGTACTGAACCGACACCTCGGGAGCAACATTGAAGAAGGTTCGATCTGCCGACACTGAAGAGATAATTGGGGCTGCTGCGACCGGATAGGTGAAGTTGCTGGCTAGCGCATTCAGGCCTGTATACTCTGCGCCCAGCCCGGCCACCAGCATCCAGCGCTCCGCAAGAGCAATCTCCTGGCGAACGTGAGCCCCTGCATTCAAGTGCTTTCCATAGACTGTTTGCGTCTGTCCACCGAGAGCCGCGTTGCCCCCGGGAACGAGATTGGCACTCAGGGATTTAATATTTTCGTAGTTGAAAAATCCCCCTGCGAAGGTCGTTCCATGGCGGCTCCAGAGATTGCCTCTCCTCAAGACATCACTAACGACATTGAAAGAGGGCAGGGTGCCGCGATAGGTCGTGGAACTAGTCGGCTGATTGGCGTCTCGATTGTCAAAGACAAACTGAGTGCGCCACGTGGTGTTGTCGGTTAGATCGTGTTCATAGCGAGCGCCAAAGATGGTGCGCCGGTCATGTCGTCCCAGTCCTGCCTGGGCCGCCGTCAAGGAGACCTTGGTGCCGTTGTACCCATTGTTGAACAGGCTCACACTCGCGCAACCGGTCGCGGCGGCGGTCGTGGTGTAGACCTCGCACCCTTTCTGAAGAGGATTCAGCTGATATTGGATCTTAGAGAGTCGGATGGAGAGGTTTGTGTCTAGATCGTTGTCAATGAACTTGATGGTGAATCGATCCTTAGGAGTCGCCGCGAAAGATGCGAGCAGGTTTGCCGTGATGGTGTTGAAGCTGTTGTTTGCCGTAGCTTGAGCGGCCCGCACGTTGCTCAGGAAGCCTGACACCTGGTATCGGTCACCGCCGACCCCGTAGGTGATGTAGTCGTTGAAGTACCCGAAGCTGCCGAAGTCAGCTCCTACTTCAAGCCCCTGAATCTCACCGCCCGTACGAGTGTGGAAGTTGATTGCGCCTCCCGTTGCGTAGTTGCCGTATAGTGCCGATGAAGGCCCTTGCACCACGTCGATGCTGCTGTAGGCGTGGGGGTCTGTAAGGTCTGTCCTTGCGAGTCCGTCTGGCTGTGTGACAGGAAAGCCGTCCTCGAACACTTGGGTATTGCGGATGCCATACGTCTGCCGTTCGTTCGAGCCTCTGACAGAGATCGCCACATCACGCGGCCCATTGCCAGCGGCAACCGTAACGCCAGGGGTCAATGCCAGGACCTCACCGATGTTCGCGGCGAGCGTATCGCGAAAGTCCTCACGACTAACCGATGTTTGCGTCTGGCCGGTTGGTGTTTCGGTGATCAAGGAAGACTGACCATTCACTGTGACGCTCTCAGTGAGAGAGGAGACAGCCAGGGGAAGGATGAGTGCGGCATTGTTGACTTGAATCTGAACCTGCCGCTTCAAATCTTGGAAACCTGCATGGTCTACGTGAATCTCGTAGCGACCTACAGGCAGGCTGATAATCGAATAGCGGCCCTCCTGATTCGAAAGCAAATGGATGTCGGCGGCCCCGTCAAGCTGGCGAACCTCAATCCGGGCACCGACGATGGCAGCCCCACCCGCGTCTACGATCTGACCTGCGAGTGCGACTGCATTTAGAGTCTGCGCAATCGCGGGAAGGCAGATGGGAAGAAGGGCGCAAAGCGCCAGGATAGATCTACAAAACTCGTGCATGTGTTCTCTCAGGTGCAGCAAGGCAGACACAAGCCCATTGAAAAAGGGCAAGCCAAGGACGCGCATACAAGATGCGAGCCGTCTGCGAATCGCCGGAAGAACCGGCGCGGAAACGATTTAGAGGAGGGACAATGCTGGAGGGCCGCGCTTCTGACGGGATCGATCACGTGAGATACGCCGCTTCGATTCAGTCTGAACAATACCGGCTGGATGACTTACGGCTGCCGAGAACATCGTGGCGGACACCCCCAGGCCAAGATGATCCAGCGATGTGGCGGAGACGGCTTTAGGACAATAGGGGCACTTCTGAACCGGTGCACTGACGTGATGATGTCCGGAAGAATCACCCTGTTCTGCCATGTTCATGAGGCAGTGGTGCGCTCCATTTCTGCGGCAGCAGGCTGGCACACCCGAGTCCGCGCCGGTCCCTAAAGCGAATAGGGGCGACACGGAAGGAAGGCCAAACAGCACCAGCAACAGAATGGAAAGGATTTTACGCAATGGCTTGATTGAAACCCAAAACATCCAGAACCGCAATCCGAGGCCGGTATCAATCCATGCTGAAAAGCCCACAATCGACCATACATAAGGATGTCTACCGGAACTTAGTTGTTTTCTTTGTATTACATACGCTAAACCATCTATGGAGCGTCAGGATGCAAATGCGCGTCGCATTAGGCGTCCCCTCAAGAAACGGAATTTACGCAAATAGTGGCCGAGTTACGATGAATTCAGATGGCTTTCGTGCCCGTGTAATTGCAGAGACAAGCGTCTGTAGGGCAAATGAGGGTTTACAGGACAGACGCTCTGAGCTGCTCGGAACGGACTTTCCAGAGCTAAAAGATGTCGCAGAGGTCGTCCGACAATCAATGGCCGACTAAACGGTCGTGCTCGGCGACATGATCAAGGACGATTTCTTGTCGTTAGCATACGTAAACTTCCGTTTCTTGAATTCACCCCGGTTGGCACTAGGACGGTTCCGGATTATCGTTGGATGGTGGGCCGATTTCCTACAATTCGTACTCGGTCACTTGCGTGGCTATTGTGCCTGGTTGTGACGTGCCTGACAATCCGCTCGACCCCTTGCGAAGCATGCGATGGCTTGGTGATCAAAGCCCATCCGTCGCAGTCTTCTGTAAAGCGTCCAACTCCTATCGCACCAGATACCTGTAACGGGGTCTGCTCATGCTGGGCGTTGCAAGGTCTCCCCGTAGCTGGTCCAGTACTTACCTCGCAGCGAACGGTGTCTGCTGCTGATATCTCCGAATCGTTACAGCTTGCTCTTTCCAGGCAATCGCCTGCTGTCCGACCGCCCCGTATGACTCTCCCATAGCGTTTTGACTCGACGGACTACGCACCGCGGCACACAAACAACCCTCTGGAGAGATCAATCTATGCGTTCCCTTGTGCTCACGCCCTTTGCGGCGTGTCTGCTGCTTTGTCCTTCCATAACTGTCACTGGACAGGCGCTTCCGCTTGCCGCCGCTGATTGCACGCAGCATTCCGATGTCGATGATGACCCAAGAGTGATTCTTGAGATAGGTGCTGCGACAAGCTGGAACTTCAGTGGTGGAGCGGCCACATTCGCCCCGAATTTAGCCGCCGAGACCACACCAATCGAAAACGTCTTGGAACTTGAGGCAGGCATTTCACCCTTCTATTCCAAAGGTTCCACTGAGTGGGATACTGACCTGCTTTTCAAAAAGCCCTGGACCCTTTCCGCGAAAACAGAGTTCATGCTGGGCGTCGGGCCAGAATGGGTTCATCTTCAACAAGGTGGAAAAACATCCAACACCTTAGCCGGTGAAATAGCGGGAGACTTCATGTTTTGGCCGAGTGGCAGGCATCGCTTCGGTTGGTACCTCGAACCTGCCTACGATTACAGCTTTGCAGCGGATCACCAACAGTCGATAGGATTGAGCGGCGGTCTTCTTGTTGGGATTGCACGGAGGCATAAGTGATGACGACGATCGCTGTTCGGCGAGAGTCGGCAAAGAAGCGCATCATGATTCTTCAGTGGGTGACGCTTTGCTGGATGACGGTCGAGTGCTCTGCTGCTTTGACAGCTGCTTGGAGAGCCAGAAGTGTGTCCCTTCTAGCCTTCGGCTCAGACAGCTTTGTGGAGATTGTCTCGGCCGTAGCTGTTCTGCTGCAATTCGCGCCCCGATGGCGCGTTTCGCAGATCCGAGCAGCAAAGCTCTGTGGGCTATTGCTCTACGCCCTTGCAGGTATCGTGCTGCTCATTGCACTTGCCGGGATGTACCGCCATGTCGAAGCGGAGACAAGTCGTCTCGGCATGGCGATCACGGGAGGAGCGCTGCTGCTCATGCCTGTTCTCGCTCATATGAAGCGTAATGAGGCAGACCGAACGGGAAACAAAGCATTACGCGCGGATGCTGTGCAATCGGCAACGTGCGCATACCTTGCTGCGCTTACTCTTGCCGGTCTGCTCCTGCAGGCGCTCTTTGGCCTCCACTGGCTCGACCAGGGCGCGGCTCTGATAGCCGTGCCGATCTTGATCGTTGAAGGGAGAAGGGCACGGGAGGGACGGGTCTGTAGTTGTTGCTGACTTTTCTCACGAAAGATTTCACTCAACGTCGACATCATTTGCTGCTGAAAGATAATTATCAATTTAACTCAAGCCGCGATATAGTTCCTTTATGTTCCGTCAAATGTCACCTTCTCATCTGCAAGCGCGTTGGAGAGTTCTCCTCGCGGTTCTATGCGTTGGGCTTGTACTGCTTGGCGGAACTTTATCGGTCACCCATACTCATCCCCAGGGAACGATTCACGGCGATTGCGGGTTGTGTTCGACCGCACACAGCGTAGTCCAAATTATTGCACCCCCGATTCAGCTATCGAGAGCAATCGTACTTGGCGTAATCGACGCTACGTTACCTGCTCCTCGTTCCCGCCTGCTTTCTCCTTTTGCACTGTTCATCAGACCCCCGCCTGCCAGCGCTCCTCTCTCGTAGATCAGCGTTTATCCATCCAGGTTTAACTTAGGGGGTTTGTATGCACACGTCTATCCGACGCGTCGTCTTTGTAGCATCCGTGTCTTTATTTTCAACCTTTTCAGCCCTTTGGGCACAATCCGCCGGGAGTGCCGGCACTCTGTCTGGCGTCATCACTGATCCCAGCGGTGCGGTACTGCCTGGTGCCGTCGTAAGTCTGATCAATCCAGTCAGTGGCTTCAATCGGAACAGCACGACCGATAGTGGCGGACATTATCTCTTCACCAACATTCCGCTTAACCCCTACCACGTGACCGTGACGGGATCTGGTTTTTCGTCTCTCGCACAGGATGTCGAGATCGAATCGACTGTACCTGTCGTCCTGAATGAGTCGCTTAAGGTAGGAACATCCTCCACGGTGGTGAACGTGGAAGCCGCTGATTTACTTGAAAGTAGTTCCGTCTTCCATACGGACGTGGACCGCGGGCTCTTCCAAAAATTGCCTCTTGAGACACCCTCCTCCACTCTAAGTTCGCTGGTCACACTTTCGTCTCCAGGCGTTGCTGCCGATTCCAACGGTCTGTTTCACGGATTGGGCGACCACGCTTCCAACTCGTTTTCCCTTGATGGTCAACCCATAACCGATCAGCAGAGCAAGGTGTTCTCAAATCAAATTCCATCAAATTCCATCCAGTCGATCGAAGTAATTTCCGGGGCTCCACCAGCCGAATACGGTGATAAGACCGCTCTGATCATCAACGTAACGACACGGTCTGGCCAAGGTGTGACCAAGCCTACAGGCAGCGTGACGACCTCTTACGGCACGTTCGGCACCGCCACTGGCGCATTCGATATCTCCTACGGCGGACCGAAGTGGGGTAACTTCTTCGAGATTGATGGCCTGAATACGGGTCGCTTCCTTGATCCAGCTGAATTTGCGGTCTTCCATGCCAAGGGAAATGAACAGAATGTCTTCGACCGCATTGATCGTCAGTTCTCCGAAAAGAACTCCGTCCACCTTAACCTCACGTACAGCCGGTCCTGGTTCCAAACTCCGAATACTTACGACAACCTTCAGGTCCAGAACGTCACTAGTGGCGGCAGCGGAGCGAACCCTGTTTTCTCCAATGTCGGCGATACGGACCAGCGTAATAAGATCGAAACGTTCAACATCTCTCCGATCTTTACCCGGATTGTTGGGACGAATTCCGTCTTCAACTTCGCACCGTACATTCGGCATGATCAATACAACTACTATCCCAGCCATAACCTGCTCGCAGATTTAGGACCAGTCGGAACCGAATCAATCGCACAGCAACGGCAGCTCACCAATGCCGGAGCTCGTACCGATCTTTCCTACATCAAAGGCCGGAACAACTTCAAGGCAGGAGCCGTCTACTCGCAAACCTTCCTGCGTGAGCACGATCAACTTGGTCTCGTTGACTCCACCTTCAACGCACCCTGCGTTGATGCGACGGGGGCCTCTCAATCTGGCTTCAACGATCCTTCGCAATGCGCAAGTGCCGGACTTATTTCAAACGATGCCTCGGTCGGAGGTACCTTCAACCCCGACCTCCTTCCCTTTGATCTGACGCGAGGGGGCGGACTTTACAGTTACTCCGGTCAAACGGATATCAAAGAACTTGCTTTGTATGTACAGGACCAGATCAAGGCAGGGAATTGGAACTTCAATCTTGGTATTCGCGGTGATCTTTACAACGGCCTGGCTGTCTCTCGGCAAGCAGAACCCAGAGTGGGAGCAGCTTATAACGTCAAGAGGACGGGTACTGTTCTACGCGCCTCTTACGCTCGAACCCTCGAAACACCCTTCAATGAGAACTTGGTTATCTCGAGCCAAGGCTGCAGCAATAACATTCTAAGTCCGTTGCTCGCATGCCAGGGTGGCAATGCGACGGTAGCTCCAGGCTTCAAGAACGAATTTCATGCCGGACTCCAACAGGCCTTTGGCAAGAACGTTGTTATTAGCGGCGATTACATTTGGAAATATACGCATAATGCTTTCGACTTCAGTGTGGTTGGAAACACGCCCATCACCTTCCCGATCGATTGGCATAACTCGAAGATTCCCGGGTTCGCCTTGCGCGCCGATGTGCCGAACTTCCACAATCTGACGGCCTTCGTCGTGATGTCCGGAGTTGCAGCACGCTTCTTTCCGCCTCAAACGGCCGGTGCAGGAGCTACTGTGGGCCAGAGCGGCTTTCCCTTCCGCATCGATCACGACGAACGCTATAACGAGACAACGCATCTGCAGTATCAAACACCCTTCAAACATGGTCCATTCATTGGGTTCAACTGGCGCTTCGACAGCGGTCTGACGGCAGGAGCGGTGCCATGCTTCAATCCCACAGGAGCCAATAGTCCGTGCGGCGGTGTCATTCTAAACGGCGTCGATTACATTGACCTGAGTAAGCTCACGGCCGATCAGCAGGCGCAGGCAGGGCTCACCTGCAACGGGGTTAAAGCAACACCCTTTGCCGGTCTGCCAGGTCTCTGCCAGGCAAACCAGCTGACCTCGAATCTCGTCAGTATCCCGGCTCCAAACACCGAAGATGATGACAAGAATCCGCCACGTATTGCCCATCGCAATCTCTTTGACCTCTCTGTCGGCGAAGACAATCTGTTCAAAGGGGACAAGCACCGCATAAGCCTTCGGATTACGGCGGTCAATCTGACGAACAAGGTAGCGCTTTATAACTTCCTCTCCACCTTCAGCGGCACGCACTATGTCACACCGCGGGCGATGACGGCGGAGATTGGCTACCACTTCTAGCTCCGACCATAGTCTCCAGTGATCGGCGGAACACGCGTCGATCATTGGAGACCCTGCGCAAACTGGCTACTACGCTGCGTCCGCCTGGAGGAGGTCGGCCCTATGCCTATGCTGCAATCCAAATTGTTCGAAGGGAATTTTGATCGGCTCGGAGAGTTCGCTTCCATAGCCTGCGTCATTCACTGCGTAGCGACACCCATGCTTCTCTCTCTATCGATCGTCTTCGCTCATTTTCTACCCTCGGAGGAACATACCCATCGTGTGTTGGCAGTGTGCATCGCTGTGATTGGTGCGATTGCTCTCGTGACGGGCTACCGCAAGCACAAGCGCAGACTCATCCTTGGCCTCATGGGTGTCGGTTTGACGCTGATCTTCACAGGCGCGTGGTTCGGAGACCTTCTTCCTTCGCATGGCGCTGAGTTGGCCGTAACTCTCGGAGGGAGTGCTTTCATGATTGTTGCGCACAGGATGAACCACACCTTCTGCCGGCAATGCACTCGCTGTTCCTAGTCTTAACGAACTGTAAAAGGATCCTTCAAGGCGGAAGAGACGATGCCCTTTTCTACGCGATATCGCAGTTTTAAAGGCACTACCAAGCGTGTGCAGAGGATGCGGTTTACGCGGGAAGACAAGTGGTTTGCGGTCATCTTACTTGCCGTTTGTTTGTTGTCCATGGCCTTAGGCGTATGGCTCGAATTGACATTCATGCACGAAGACGATGCTCTGCTTTCATGTCCGTTCAGGAGAGTCGGACTTGGTGCATGCGTCCAGTGCTTTGTTCCACGAATGTTGGAAGTCAGACTGGAGCAGAATCCAATGAGGTTTTATGCGCAGGTTTAAACATTTAAAGGCAGTCTTATTCCTTGCGATCGCGTTGACTCTGCCGCCGAAGTGCGCGCGATCTGAGGTGTTGGAAGATCGGACGATAAGAGCACCGTTGCTGGCAAGTAGACACACCGCGGAGCCTGAGACCTACAGGCTGCGGATGAAGCATCTCCATACTGGCGAAGCAATCGATGTCGCTTACCGGAGAGGAGATCTCTATCTAGACAACGGGACTGCAATGCTGAACCACTTTCTACGAGATTCTCGCACCAATGAGGACGCTCACTATGATGTGAAAGAATTTGACATTCTTCATCTCCTCATGGCTAAGCTGCACAAACCGCAGGGAGTGATCGAGGTCCTTTGCGGCTATCGGTCACCAGAGTCGAATGAGTATCTACGTACACTGGCTCCAGTCACTGGCGTCGCGGAAAATTCGCAGCATATGCTGTCCAAAGCAATCGACATACGGGTTCCCGGTGTCAGCACCATGCATCTGAGAGACGTTGCCCGTGCTCTGGGGATGGGAGGAGTGGGGTACTATCCACGCTCTCAATTCGTCCATGTAGATGTTGGTCCTGTGCGGCAGTGGTCTTTCGGTGGGCGTCGCCGGTTGCTCGTTGCAGGAAAGAGAACTCGTCGACGGCACAATGCCCACAATGGCGAATCAGGTTAAGGTACGGATTATACCTTCTTCTCAGCTAGTTGGAAGTAAGCTGCTTCTTGGTAGAAAGTGGGTACTCCATGACGATTGATCATCAGACCAGCTTGTTATTCCGGCGCCGCTTTCTAGAGCAGACCCTCGCCTGGAGCGCCTTCGCCGCGATGCCCACCCTGACGCGTCTCTGGGCGCAGCCAATCGACCCGCCGCCGCGCACGCCCTCATCCTCGGCGACTGGGGCTGGACCGAGAAGCAGGGAAGCGACACCGCCCGGCTGGGCACGGGATTCCAGGCGCAGTCCATGGTCGCACGCGGCATGCAGCACTACACCCGTGCGTTGGCTCTGTTGCATTAACTCGGTATCAGGAGCCTGGGCGGCATAGAGACGTTAGGATGGCTCATGTTCAAGCGTCGTCGTTTTCCTGTTGCGATCATCCTGGTGTGTGTTCGCTGGTACTGCAAGTACGGGATCTCCTACCGTGATTTATCGGAGATGATGCAGGAGCGCGGCGTAGAGGTAGACCCGTCACGATCATGCGCTGGGTCCATCATTACGCACCTGAATTGGAGAAGCGAGTCCGCTGGTATCAAGGCTATCGGGCGACCTCGTGGCGAGTGGATGAGACCTACGTGAAGGTTGGCGGCAAGTGGAAGTACCTGTTCCGGGCTGTCGACAAGCATGGCCGGTTGATCGACTTCATGTTGTCAGACCGCCGGAACACGAACGCAGCCTATCGCTTTCTAGGTAAAGCGTTGACCACGATGCGCCATTGGCTACCCTCCTCGATCACAACCGACCAGCTCGGATCGTATCCCAAAGCGATCGGCCGTTTGCAGCGAGAAGGCAAGCTGGCGGCCGACGCAAAGCATCGCACGTGCAAATATCTGAACAACATCATTGAAGCGGATCATGGAGCACTGAAGCAAGTCATCCGCCCGACACGGGGCTTTCAGAGAATGAAGACCGCGTTAGCTACGATCAAGGGCTACGAAGTCATGCGGATGATCCGCAGAGGTCATTGCCTCACCTGTAAGCCGCACGTGAAGGACGAGGTGCGGTTCGTCAACAAGCTGTTCGATGTCTTCACGGACGCTGCTTGATTGAACAACGTGAGCGCTCACTGCGCTTAACAGAGTTAATGCAACAGAGCCGACTCTGAAGCCTAGGCTTCGGACGCCTACATTGTTCTACCAATGAAGAATGACTAACCGGCGTGAGATCCGTTCAGCAGGACTCATCAGCCAGGATTGGCAAAATTAGACCTGTTTCAGCGCGTTCGATCTGCGCGGCTAATCAGCAGGGAGATAATGAGTGTATGCTCCGCGCTGCAATTCTAATGACTGTCTTCGCCGCCACTGCAGCACACGTTGGTGCCCAGATAGCACCCGTGAAGTTGGACGTGGACGCCACGCACGCGGCCGAGCGGATGGTACACACTTACGAGCGCATTATGGTGCAACCAGGCCCGCTCACGCTTTCATATCCCGAGTGGTACCCCGGAGAGCACGCACCCACTGGCCGTGTGGGCAATATCGGCGGTCTTTTCTTCCGCGTAAACGGGAAAACAATCCCATGGCGACGTGACCTTACAGACGCTTTTGCCTTCCATCTTACGATTCCTGCGGATGTCCATGAACTCAAAATAGAGTTCGACTACCTGCTGCCTGAAGGCGTCGCGAGCGCACGCTTGATGCTACTGCGCTGGGATCAGTTGCTGCTTTATAAAGCCGACACTCCAGTAAGCACCATCCCTTTCGAAGCGCACCTCAAGTTGCCTGCTGAATGGCAGTTCGCAAGTGCTCTTCGTGGAGAAAGATCCGCTGATGGCATCACCTTTGAAAGTGCGTCCCTAGAAACACTGATGGATTCGCCATTGCTCGCGGGGCAGTATTTACGAAAGGTACCGCTCGTTACCGTGTCAGGCCAGCCACATGAATTAGATGTGGCGGCGGAAAATGAAGCTGATCTTCCCAGTGCAAACTACGCTGCGAAGCTCTCTGCAGCCATCGTGCAGGCCGACCAAATATTTGGTCCTGGTCACTTCCGCGACTATCACTTCCTGGTTCACGCCAGCCAGTACACCTCCGGCGGAGGCATTGAACATCACGAATCCAGTGATGATCAGCTTGCACCAAATTTCTTCCGCGATCCTATTCCGCAGCGCCTTGCTGCGTACCTGCTCCCACATGAATATGCGCATTCGTGGAACGGCAAATTCCGGCGCCCAGCGGATCTGTATACCAGCAACTATCAGCAGCCGATGAGGACTGACCTGCTATGGGTCTACGAGGGAGCGACGGACTTTCTCGGGAATCTACTCGCCGCGCGCAGTGGTATGTGGTCCCAAAGAGAGTCTACGGATTATTTAGCCACGCAAGCCGCAAATCTAACGCACATCACTGGTCGAGAGTGGCGTCCGCTACAGGACACTGCTGATGACGCATGGCACACGATGCTCGACGTGGTCAACGGCAAGTTCAACTGGCCGTCCTATTTGCGTCGCACCGACTACTACGAAGAAGGTACCTTCATCTGGCTCGAGGCAGACGCCATCCTGCTGCAGCAGACCCGCGGCAAGCGCTCTTTGGATGATTTCTTCCGCAACTTTTTCGGTGAACCCGCAGGCAAAGCACGGGTGAAGACCTACACCGCAGAGGACATATTTGCTTCTCTTAATGCGGTCGCGCCGTACGACTGGAAGGGTTTCTTTGAAGATCGCCTGCAGACCATACACGCCGAGGCGCCGCTTGGAGGTCTGGAGAAGGTTGGGTGGAAGCTGATCTACACCGGCGAACCCAATGCATTTCAAGCGCCCCCAAGTGATCTGCGATCGCTTGGCTTGAACACGATCGGCTTGGTAGCCAACGGCCAAGGGGAGGTAACGGACGTTGTGGTGGGCGATCTAGCGGCGAAAGCAGGTTTCTTTGTCGGCATGAAGGTCGATACACTCAATGGGGTCAAATGGTCCGGTGATGCATTCCGCGCGGCTTTGGCAACGAAACAGCCCTTGCACTTTATCGCGAGTTTCGCCGGAGTGCCCAAGACTATTGATGTGCCATACACCGAAGGGCTCCGGTACCCGCATCTGGAACGCATCGCGGGCAAGGAAGATCTCTTGAGCGGCATACTCGCACCGCGTTAGCTCGATTCTGCCTTCGAGGAGCACCTTGCGACCGCTATAGATCTATCGTCCGAGTTCATGGTGTTTGTGGTAGCTAGGTAAGGGGGTGCAGAGAATACTTACCGAGGATTTCTTTAGCTCCTGCATGATGATGGCGACAGCCCGCTCCAGCTGCGGATGGTAGCCGTGAGCGACGAGGTTCGGGTCGTCCTCGACGTTCGGCGAGACGCCGATGTTCTCGATATCGAACTTGCCGGCGAGAGTGTAAAACCGATGCTCAGGGCTTCGATGGTTCCGCCATCGAGTAGCACGGGGTAGCCACCGAGACCGACCCACCCGCCCCAGGTTCGTGTCCCGACCAACGGTTCCAATCTAGCCTGGCGAAAGACCCAGGGCATCAGGTCGCCACTCTAAAATTTACATTTTGGAATTGTCAGGCTGGGCTTCACGCATGATAATCCTCGATGGCCGCGATGCGGCCACACCTGAGGATGAGAAGGGTTCCGTTGACTGAGGCGCCGGTGCGGGTGGCGATTTCAGGTGCGAACAGGTAAAGGGTCGCGGACTTATTGGTGGTCTGACCCCGAATGATAATCTGACCTGCCGGCGGATCACGTATACCTGATTGGTGCCTCTTCTGAGCCCGTAGAACAATATGCCTAACTCGCCGCCGGCTGCTTGTCCGCAATGGAAGAGTGGATGATCAAAGCGATTCTCGAGCGATGTGCTCGTATCGATGTTGGCAAGAAGTTCGTCTTGGTCTGCGTCATGACCGGCGGCGCAAGAGATGAACCCCGTACCCAGATCAAGAAGTTTGGCACGATTGTGAGCGAGGTTCAGCGGCTCGGCGAATGACTGGTCGCCGAAGGTTGCACCCATGCTGTAATGAAAAGCAATGGCAGCTACTGGAAACCGGTCTTCAACCTGCTTGAGTCCCATGTCCGAGTGACCCTGGCTAACGCCGCGGACCTGCAGAACAGGCGCGGACACAAGACCGATCCTAACGATAGCCGGTGGCTGGCTCATCTGCTTCGTCATGGCATGATCCGTCCAAGCTTCATTCCACCGTTAGCGATTCGGGAAATACGCAACCTCACGCGTCCTCGCAGGCAGCTAATCGCCGAGAACTCAAGGGAGCGGAACCGGGTTCAAAAGGTGCTTGAAGATGCGAACGTCAAGCTCGGTGACGTCTTGTCAGACGTCTTCTGTGTTTCAGGCAAACTGATGCTTGCCGCGCTTCTGGATGGTCAGATGACCGCAGAGCAGATCGCTGATCTGGCCAAGAAGAAGGCCCGAGAGAAGATTCCGCAAATCACAGCTTCTGTTGCCGATCATCGGTTGAGCGACCATCAGCGATTCCCTTATTCGGCATGCTCTTCGTCACCTCGAGTTCCTGGAGGTAGTGGTGGAAGCGCTCAACCGCGAGATCCGGCGGCGCATGGAAGACCCGGCACTTGCCTAGGCGTCCCATCTACTCCAGAGCATTCCTGGCATCAAGGAAGAATCTGCCGCCAGCATCCTGGCCGAGATAGGCGCAATCATGGAACAGTTTCCGACAGCAGCGCAACTCATTTCCTGGGCTGGCCTATGTCCGGCAAACCACGAAAGCGCTGGCGTAAAGAAGAGCGTTCGTACGAACCGGGGAAATGTCTAGCCCAAGACAACGCTGACGCAGAGCGCATGGGCAGCCTCCGACCGCAAAGGATAACGGCTGCGCGTTACCACGCACTGAGATCACGTTGCGGAAACAAACGCGCCACGTGGCACTCGGACACACGCTGCTTAAGACACGTTTGCGGTCGATTAGAGCTATCTATTCTTAGAACAATGGCCTGTGTCATGCGCAGGACGACGGTCAGCAAACCTAAAACTGAACACGACAGCCCACCCGATCGCGGTGTTTATTATATTTGATAAGTGACATTATCATGCGTGATGAGAATGCTTTCGCAGACCGATGGCGCGGTACTAAGTATCGAGAGACAGAATGCCCAAGAGGAGCTCGCAAAATGAGGGAACAGGTTGTTCGGCCATAGCTTGGCGCACCATCAACTTTTGAAACCCGGCGTAGGCGATCGGATTCCTCTCGATATCGCCAAGATGTGTATTGAAATATTCTTCGACGTCCATACCAGCATCGTTCGGCAAGGGACTTGGAATGTTCGGCGCTTGAACCACGAAGTTCGCCAGACGTGTTTCTGTCGAAGCGGCTTGTGATGGGGCGGGATAGTCGCGCCAGAACGCGACCATGATCCGATTCGCCTCATATTCGGCTTGCCAGCGGTTCAACGGGCATTGTGCAACTTCCTGCAGCCAGTGGCCAAGTTCGTGTGCGACCAGCAGATTGTTAAATATCTCAGTGTATTGTTCGCGTCCAGATAAGCCGAGTGTGCCAATTGCCGCAAAGCGGTCCATCGCCGTGCGGCGACCTGGAGGGAGGACCTCATAGGGGACTAAGACCACCGCGCGGCTCGCCGGATCATAGAGCGTCGCGCCGGCTGTATTGGCGACGCGAACTATTGGCTTGAACGGAGGATTAAAGCCACAAGCCACTACAGCATCGTAGAAAGCGTCCAAAACGGGCTGGGCCTGTGTGACCACTGCTTCGACGCTGACAGCGTTATCCATTGTGGATTTCCTTATTCTTCCTATGACACTACCAAATGTGGGGGGGCTCGGCCGAATACCCCTAAAAGCTTTCAGACCTTTGGTTTCATATCCGAAAGCGCATACGGGTACGACAATGCGGCGCAATGAAGACGTGATAACGTCCCTTATCGTATGTAAGTTTGCGGTGGAGGCGACTTCATCATATGACCTACTCGCTTCATTGACCAGCGGGTGGTTGGCATAACTCGACCTTGTTTCCTTCAGGATCGATGACCCAACCAAACTTCCCGTACTCAGAGTCGTCGATCTTGTCGAGGACGTTGCAGCCCTCCGCTTTGAGAGCCTCGATGAGAGCGTGAAGGTCTTCAACGCGATAGTTGACCATGAATGAGGCTTTGCTTGGAGCAAACTGGGCGCTTTCTTCCGGAGCAACAGACCAAGCGGTCGTTCCACCCGTAGGCTTGCCATCCAAGTCGGTCCAGTCGAATGCTGCACCGCCCCACGTCTGAACATCGATGCCAAGATGACGCTTGTACCAGGCCTGCAGCGCAGGTGCATCCTTTGCCTTGAAAAAGATGCCGCCGATACCAGTGACTCGCTTCATAGAACCTCCGCTGTATTCACAGCGAGTGTACCTTGCTGAAACTGTGGTTTCAATAAGTACAGGATTAGAAATGGCTGCTTCAACGTACGACACAAGACCCTTGTCATGCGTAAAACACAGTGCCATTCATAACTATTTGTGCCTAGTTCGACTTCGGTACGGGTACACCCGAGCGCGTTTCCATAGGAAAAGTGTCTCCATTTGCCACCTTCAGCATTCGAGCTTTCGTGTCGTCATAGCTTGGCTGCCCGTCTATAAACTCCATGAGTGACTGAGTTTGTGTTGCCGTACCGTTTGGGCCAGCTTTGCTGGCGCTGTAGGTGTCCATCGAAAAGCGGCGCATTCCCTTAGCCACCAAATCGGGATGCTCTTTTGCAAAGCCAACCTGATCCATATCGTTACTCTCAAGTGTGATCTGCCGAATGAGTGCGTTGCTGGCGTCCACTTGACGCCCAAGCATGTAGATGTGATATCGGCTGAAGGGGACGATTGCATAGAAGATGTCCAGGTTGCCATTAGCTAGCTTCACGCGCTCCACAACAAACCGGTCCGCATGCTTAAACTGTTCATTTGTAGTTGTTTCGTGCAGCTTGAGCACGGCAGCAATTGTTCTATCGCGGTCAGCCGCATCGCCGGTTTCGGCGTAGGCGCGTGCCAGCCACTCTAATGCGAACGAGTCTTCCGGATGTGTAGCAGTCCACGGTTTTAGCAGCGAAAGAGCGTAAACATCATCTCCTAGAGTCACAGCTGTTTCTGCGGTGCCGTCTGTGATTGTCGGGTTCTCAGGAACCATCGCGTGAAGCTGCTTCATCTTCTGCAAAGCGAGCTCTGGATGATGTTCGCCGAAGTCCCTCTTCGCTGCATCGAAAAGTGTCTGCTGCTCGGCTGTCAGCTTTGGAGGCACAGGTTGTTGTGCTGCACATATAAGAGAACTACCCAGTAGGAAAGCCAGCCAGACTTGGCGCATTGAAATACCCTAGCAGACGATCTTAAAGCGCCTCCCAGTTTCCGGAGGCATGCTCTACATGTCTTTACAGCCTACCCACGACAAATCCGGTTGTCATGGGGCACCTTACCTCGAAGTCTTACCTTCGCACGGGGCGGGAAGCGTTGATCACGCAATTTGGGTAGGTGGGTGCAAGCCGGCGGGGGTTCCCTAAGAATAGATCGATGCTAGCCTGTGTGCATGCTTTGCAGATTGGCTGTGCGCCGGATCATTTCCTCTGACGAAGAACAGACAGAAAACGTGCTTCGTGTGGCAGGATAACCAATTCTCGGGAGTGCAGGTGCTTTTGGGAGCGACGAGCAGACCTTCTCAGGGCACAATGAGCTGGTGGCGTGTCTTCGCTCCCTGGGTGTCTCTGAACCTACCCTCAAGCAGTTCACTGTAACAGCCCAACAGCCTGCCAGCGCGTTCCGATTTGTCGTCTTTGCTGAGAAAGAACACATCGCCTTCGAGCGTCTGCAGAAGGCAGACTTCGACATCTTCATTGACTAACTTACAGTCATTGAAAAAGTTCGTTATAATTGATATTAAAGATTTATGTCTGATAACCTACATTATGTATAGTCGATTTGTACGCGCAAAGTAGAAGTGTCCGGTGTCTGCAAAGTTGAAATGTCCAAACTACCCCTCCGAGAGATGACGGAGGCGGAGATTGGATCTTTTCAACATGAGTGGACACGAACTACGACGGATAGAAGTCCTGTCTGAGGTCCTGGCGAAGCGTCGTACCGAAGTCTCAGCGGCTGCGATCCTGGGGCTGAGCACGCGGCAGACACGCCGGCTGGTGGTAGCGTACCGCGACGGTGGTGGCGGCGCGATGATCCATAAGGCCCGCGGCCGCACCTCGAACAACCAACTGATCTCCGGGATCCGCGAGTACGTGATCGGGCTGGTGCGACTGCGTTACGCGGACTTTGGTCCGAGCCTGGCGGCGGAGGTTCTGCTGGCCAAGGATGGCGTGAAGGTCTCGCGCGAGACTCTGCGCAAGTGGATGGTCGAGGATGGATTATGGCTTTCACGAAAGCAGCGCAGAAGCTTCCACCAGCCCCGTCTTCGACGCGAGAGTTACGGCGAGCTGATCCAGATCGACGGCAGTGATCATCGCTGGTTTGAAGAGCGTGGCGCAGCATGTTCCTTGCTGGTCTTTATCGACGATGCTACGGGCAAGCTGATGCAGCTGCGCTTCGTGCCGAGCGAGAGCACGTCTTCCTACTTCGACTGCCTGCGCGGATATCTCGATGCGCACGGCTGCCCTGTTGCCTTCTACTCGGACAAGCACACTGTGTTCCGGATCAACCGGGATGCGAAGGGTGGCGCAGGCATGACGCAGTTCGGCCGTGCTCTGGCCGAGTTGAACATCGAGATCATCTGCGCTAACTCCAGTCAGGCCAAGGGGCGCGTGGAACGCGTGAACCGCACCTTGCAGGACCGCCTAGTCAAGGAGCTTCGTCTGGATGATGTCTGCGACATGCAGGCCGGCAACGCGTTCCTGCCGGAGTTCCTGAACCGCTTCAACGAGAAGTTCGCTGTCCGTGCGGCGAAGCCGGACGACCTGCACCGTCGGCTGGCGTTGAGCGCTGACCGAATGAGCGATATCCTGTGCCATCGTGAACAACGACACGTGGGTCAGCAACTGACGCTTGCATATGATCGCAAGCAGCTTATCCTCGAGCGCAGTGCTGTGTCGGAGGAACTGGGTGGCCAGTACGTGGATCTTTATGACTTCGCAGATGGACGCCTGGAGGTGCGCTGGAAGGGCCAGGTGCTTCCCTACCGAGTCTTCGACAAGGATCAGCGAGTCAATCATACCGCCATCGTCGAGAACAAGCGCCTCGGTCATGCGCTCGCACTCATCAAAGCGCAGCAGGATGTTAAGTATGTTCCGAAGGTCAAGACCAACAGTGAGAAGATCAATTATCAAAAACGCGAACGAAAACTGAAGCGGTGGAAATGACGGCCTGATGGAAAGCGTGGAACGATGAAGCTGTCCCACTCTTCCCACAGTCCTTGGAAATCGCAAGTGCAGCGATCTCACACATTACACACCGCACCGACTGCTACTGGACATTTCTACTTTGCAGAGATCTGGCCAATTCAACTTTGCACCAACACGTTCCGTAGCGCCCCAAGAGAAATGTGCTGGTCGGACCCGGTGATCTGAGGGTTGCGCCTATGGATCACGCATCAGATAGGCTGACTGAGAGATCTATGCCTACTGTATTGATGACGGGCGGCCACGCCGGACTGGGCCTTGTTGGAGCGAGAACATTAGCTCAGCGCTATGGGTGCGACTTGATCCTCGCAGGCCGCAATCCTGAGCGCGTGGAGAAGGGAGCGCAGCAAGTACGAGATGAGACAGGCGTCAGAGTTCAGACCCTGACGCTGGACCTCAATTCGCTTGCTTCAGTTCGTGACGGAGCCACGACATGTTTAGAGATGCTCAAAGCGCCCGGTGCGAAGACGGAGAGCATCGACGGCATTATCTGCAACGCGGGCATTCAAGCCAACGGGCCGGCCAGCTATAGTGCCGATGGCTATGAGACAACGTTCGCGTCGAACTGTCTTGGGCATTTCCTACTGGTCAATCTGTTGCTCGATTCTGTAGCCCCGGCCGGTCGCATCGTCTGGACGGCAAGCGGAACGCACGATCCAGCTTTGATGGATGGCAAGTCAGTTGGCAAAGCAGCAGAACCGGATGCAAAGGCACTCGCCACGCAAGGACGGGACGGCAAGCCGATCTCCGGTGGCCGTAGATACGCTACGTCGAAGCTCTGCGTCATTATGTATGCCTACGAGTTGAATAGACGATTGCGGAAGGCAGGATCGACGGTCGGCTCTATCGCTTACGATCCGGGGTTTCTTCCTAATATGGGGATGGGGTTAGGGGCACCTGCGATATTCCGCACTTCCCTCGTCAAGTTTGCCCTTCGCAAACTAGGTATGACGATGGGTCAAATGCCGCTTTCAGGAGAAGCTCTTGCCGTGTTGGATCAGGACGCAGCGTACGTCGGCAGTTCCGGCAAATATTACCACTCGAAGAATGGTCTCCTAAGCGAAACTCGATCCTCCCTAGCGTCATACGACACAGCTGCATCCACGAAGCTTTGGATCGACTCTGAGCAGTTGGTGGCCCTTCAAGGTCGCTAGGTTGCATCTTTAACCACCGTGGGTATCGCCTGCCTTAGAAGAATTGATTCTCCCGGCGACCGCGGCCATCATTGGAGAACAGGTAGCTTGGCGCCGCTTTCCTGTTCTCCAATGCTTCGAACCGGCAGCCTGTACTCTCGTTCCCTACGAAGCGTCGTTGCATCAGCCTGATCCGTTCTTAGTCGGGTATGAGACACCCTAAGATTGGCCGCATTTGCTACGTTCTTCAGTGACTCTGAAATCACGGTGCTTCAGAGTGATGATTTTGCACTCAAGGCGCTTTGTTGAAAAACACACATGAGAAACTCAGGCTGTTTGAGTCTGCTGTGATCAATGCAACCGACGCTGTTCTGATTACTGAGGCTGAGCCGATCGATGATCCTGGCCCCCGGATCATCTACGTCAATCCTGCATTCTGCCGCATGACGGGCTACAGCTCTGACGATGTGATCGGTCGCAGTCCCCGAATTCTGCAGGGTCCAGATAGCTGTCCGTCCACGATCAGCCTCATTCAGGCCTCTCTCAAAGCCTGGAAACCGATCGAAGCCGAGGTTCTTAATTACCGGAAGGATGGCTCGACCTTCTGGGTTGAACTCAGCATCTCCCTCGTCACGGACGAGACAGGCTGGCATACCCACTGGATCTCGATTCAACGCGATGTGACTGAGCGGCGCTTGAGACAGAGTGCTGCCAAGCAGCTTGAACTGACGAGCCTTCACAATCATGCTCTTAGTGTCGAGATCCGGGAACGCGAGATCATCCAGGACCGACTCAGCTACGTCGCGTTTCACGACAGCTTGACCGGTTTACACAACCGCACCTTTTTTATGGATGCACTGAGAGCAGCCTTTGTGCGGGTGCAGCAAGGTGAGGCCAGGGGCTTGTCCGTCGTCGTCTATCTCGATCTTGACGGCTTTAAAGGAATCAATGACACGCTTGGGCATCGTGTCGGAGACGAACTTCTCATTGAAACAGGCCGGCGGCTGAAGAGCTGCGCGCGGGCCAGCGATACGCTGGCGCAGATGGGCGGCGATGAGTTTACCTTCCTCTTCGAGGGGCTAGAAGATTTGAGGGAGGCTCAAGAGATCGCTGAGCGCATCCTCGAAGCTACCCAGGCGCAACTGCTGCTGGCTTCGACCGTTTTCCAGATCGCCCCGAGTATCGGGATCTGTCCCATTCAAAGTAGTAGTGCGGACGCAGAAGCCATTCTGAGAGACGCTGACCTTGCGATGTATGCGGCCAAGAGAGCCGGCGGGGAAAATGGGTCGTCTATGGACAGACGATGCATGAGGAGGCATTAACAGAGTTGCAGCGGAAGATCCAGTTAAGGGCTGCCGTGGAACATCACGAGTTCGAACTGTATTACCAACCCCTTGTAAAGTCGAAAGAACGAACGACGTATGGGGTGGAAGCTCTTCTCAGGTGGCATCATCCCACGCGAGGGTTACTCGAACCAATCGAATTCGTTGAACTTGCGGAGGAGATGGGATTGATTGTACCGTATTGGTCGGTGGGTCCTTCTCCAGGCATGCTCAGATCTAGAAGCTCTTCGATTGGCACACGGCGATAGTCTATGTCTGAGTGTTAACGTGTCGAGTCGTCAATTGGACGAGCCTGACTTCCTGAACGTCTTGGCCGAGGCACTGACACAAACCCAGATCGACCCTAGAGAATTACAACTAGAGATCACGGAAAGTATCTTTCTGAAAGATGCGGAGCGAATCGGCACGATCTTCAACGCGATCCGACAAAAAGGGGTCAGCATCGGTTTTGACGACTTCGGCACGGGCTACTCGTCACTGCGCTATCTGGAACGCTATCCGATCGACACACTAAAGATCGATCAATCCTTTGTGCAAAACATGAGCGAAAATGCCACTCGCGCAAGTATTGTGAAGATGATTATCCAATTAGCACATGAGATTGGCATCACGGTGTCCGCAGAAGGAGTGGAGACAGAAGAACAGGCAACCCTGTTGCGTGTATGCGGATGCAACCTGGTGCAGGGTTATCTCTATGGCCGTCCCGTTCCGCTGTCCGAGATGGTCGTTCAATTACGGGCAGCTCATGCATAACGACTTTGTGATGATCCAATCCATGCTCCCTCTTAGGATCATCAGAGCCAACAAGGCGGATAGATCCAGTTCGTTAGTGAGCATACGCACCGGCAACCTGATCAATTTCAATGCCACGACAACGCTGAATTTGGCAGTACAACGAATGGCGATCCAGATATCTCATACCTCCAGCATGTTCAACTCTGCAACCGAGGTTTCTATGAAATTATCGATATTCATTTTAACACTATGTGTCGGATCAGCTCTGCTTTATACGTCTGCGATCATTGCCCAGGATCCCAGCAGCTCCATGGCTGCCGACAAGAATTTCGTTATGTTGGCGGACGAGGGCAATTCCGCAGAGATCGCGGCCAGTCAGATGGCGCTTAAGAAATCTAAGAATCCTGAAGTAAAGACCTACGCTCAGCAGATGATCGATGATCACACCAAGCTGCGGTCCGACATGGCACCCTTCGCTTCGAAGATGAATGTCACGACGCCTCAACCAGTCAACGAGACGCACAGGGCCGAAGCCAAGCGCCTCGCAGCGTTGTCTGGAAAGCAGTTCGACATGGAATATATCAAGGCGATGGATCAGGATCATCACAAGACGCTCGGCCTTTTCCAGAATGAGGAAAGCACGACCAGTAATCAGGATCTGAAAGCAGCTGTTCAGCAGGGCGAGCAGGTTGTGAAGCAGCATACCGATATGGCGGATCAGATGGCTCAGAAGATGAGCATTCCAGTCACAACGATGCCAGGGCAGTAAAACAAGAATCCAGAAATCAGAGCAATGACAAGCTGTGCTCTCACAAGGGGAAGGCCGATGGTCTTCCCCTTCCTTATTGGTATGTCGCACGACGGGAAAGATGAAACTCAATGATTGAAGCAGTGCTTTGTGATATCGATGGAACTCTTGTAGAAAGCAACTGGCTCCATGCGGCAGCTTGGAAAGATGCCTTTGCGGTAGCTGGGATTACGGTGGATCTGGAAGACGCACGTCGACAGATTGGCAAAGGTGGCGACGAACTCATCCCGGTATATGTGCCCTGGTGGAAACGGAAGATTATCGAGGAGCCACTGATGGCATACCGGCAATACATCTTCAGGACCGACTACCTACATCAAGTCAAGCCTTTCCCCCATGTGCGCGATCTCCTGATCAAAATGAAAGAAGCTGGTATTCGGGTGTCCATCGCATCGTCTGCCGACCGGGAACAACTGAAGGCCTACGAGAAGATTGCAGACATTGGCGACTTGATTGAAGAAAGCAGCACGGCAGACGACGCGAAGCGTTCGAAGCCTCATCCAGACATCTTTGAATCCACACTGAAGAAGCTGGGGCTTCCTTGCTCGAAAGTGCTCGCCCTGGGGGATACGCCGTATGACGCTGAGGCGGCAGGCAAGGCCGAGATCTGGACCGTGGGCGTGATGACAGGAGGATGGAGTGAAAAGGAACTACTCCAGGCCGGCTGCATCGAAGTCTACAAGGATGTCGCCGACCTTCTAACAAACTTTGAAAGCAGCGCCTTTGTGCGATAAAACTCACGCATTCGATACTCTTGTCCACTCCAGTCGAAAAGCACAATCAATTCCCTGCCATGGTATTTCGGTAGTTTCTTCGATCAGCGGCTTTGAAGTGGTTTCGAAACGGACTCCAAAGACTGCCCAGCGGCTTCTACTCCGATCCAACCCTCCATCGCTGCCGCGAAGAGCATTAAGGCCGCTCCCAAAGCCCATCCTTCCGCAACATGAGTCTTCGATTCCGTTGCAATGAGCTCCCCGAAGAGGAGAGGCGCACCCACTCCCCCGATCAGCGTGCCAACCGCATAGAAGACAGCAATGGCAAAGGCCCTCATTTCGAGCGGAAAGATCTCGCTGACAGTCAGGTAGGCAGCGCTTGCCGCAGAGGATGCAACAAAGAAGATGATCGTAAAGCAGATACCAAGCCCCTTCAGGCCGATCATGCCGTGCGCAAACGGGTAGCACACACCAGCTAACATAAGTCCAGCGATCCCGTACGTCGCCGTGATCATCGGTTTTCGACCAACTGTGTCGAAAAGCCTTCCGAGGAGCAGTGGGCCGAGGAAGCTGGCCACTGCAAATGGAAGAAGTTGCAGTGGCAGCTTGTCATTGCCAAGGTGATAGAACTTTTTCCCGATCAGTGCGTAGGTGAAGAAGACCGCATTGAAGAAAAATGACTGACCCACCATCAGAGCCAATCCGAGGAAGGACCGGGCTCTGTTCTCCCCCAGCATATTTGAGAAGATCTCTTTGAGAGGAGTGTGGTCTCTCGTGGTGAGCTTCAACTTGTCGGCAGACGGGACAACGATTTCCTTCCCGCTTTTCTTGACCTCATCCTCAATGGAGTCGACTACCCGATCTGCATCTTTTTCCTTCCCGCGCAGCATCAGCCAGCGAGGGCTCTCAGGGACTTTCAAGCGAAGCAGTAGAACGCCCAGACCGAGCGCGCCGCCGATGCCAAAGGCATAGCGCCAACTCGTATCGAGCGGCAGGCCGTGTCCGCCCAACAGGAGGAAGGCCGCGATCGAACCGACCGTTGCGCCGATCCAGAAGGTAGCGTTGACAAAGAGGTCGACAGTTCCACGCACCTTGCCTGGAATTAGCTCGTCAACTGCGGAGTTGATCGCTGCATATTCGCCTCCGATGCCGAGGCCTGTAAAGAAGCGGCAGACAACAAAGAAGAGGAAGTTCATCCAAAGTGCAGTGCAGATCGTTGCCACCGAATATGTGGCTAAAGTGACTAAGAACAACTTCTTTCGTCCGAGACGATCCGTAAGGTGGCCGAAGAAAAGCGCACCACACACAGCTCCAGCCAGGTAGATCGTCGCTGCCGCGGTCACTTGAGGATCAGTCAGGGAAAGTCCATGTTTACTCTCCAGGACTCCGGAGAGAGAACCTACGAGAGTGACTTCCAATCCGTCCAGCAGCCAAGAGGTGCCAAGAGCAGTAATGATGCGAACGTGCCACCTCGACCACGGAAGCCGGTCCATACGTTCCGGGATGTTCGTTTCGATCTCTCGCTCCTGAGCTGTGTTGCTCATGCTTCACCCTTCTTAGCCTTAATAATGCTGATGGTGCCATTCCGTTCCAGGATGGCGTATTTGACGTCGAAGATCGAGTTGATCCCCTTCGCCCTGGCTGCAGCCATGATGTCCTCAGGGGCCATCTTCATGCCCCGCATGACCTCATCCACCCAAGCCCCATCCTTCAGGAGCACGAGCGGTGTTCCATCCACGAGCGCGCCAAACTTCGGGGAACGAGCTTTTACCCAAGCTACGATGTTATGCAGCAGACCCACTGTGAGGATGGCCATACCGCAATTCGTGATCGAGCGGTCACCGCCCGTCGTAGCGAGGATGACGACGCCTCCAACCAGAAATACGATCACGAATTCGAACATCGTCATCTGCGCTCCGGGCCTGCGAGTGAGGAGTCTCACAGTTAGCATCAGAAAGAAATAGCCTGCGATGGCATAGATGATCGTGAACATGCATCTCCTTGGAAACTGTACGTCAGGCGTTCTCGCTTAGGGCATAACGACAACACGTGCCGAGAGCGGCGGTGTTCCTGGAATCTGTAAGGTGAAGTGAAAGATCCCACGTTTCGAGGGCTGCAAGGCAAACTGAACGGCGCCGGGGGCTTCATCTGCAGAGAACGTATAAGTCAGACCACCCCGTCCAACGGAAGTGTCCGAAGGAGATGGGATCACCCGTTGCGCTCCGAGTTCATCCACGACACTCTGACTGACATGAAGTCTGACCTGCCCTTTTCCGAATGTACTCGGCTGAAACTGGACCTCTAAGATTGAGGGCGTCCCGGTCCGCTCAACACGTTCGTACTTGACCAACATGGCTTCATTACTCAGCGTGGCGTGAGCGGCCGGACCCCGCCCCAGCACCCCGGCGAAGTTCAACAGAAGCAGGAACGAGATGACCCACCACATCACCCCCTCGAACTTCCACCATTTCCGCTGAAATGCAAGGTCCTCGCCGACGGCCACCTCGGCGTTAATTTTCGGCACGGAATCTTCTACAGGCTTCTCAAATGCGACTTCGCTCACTTTGATCCCTCGATGATGCTGATTTGCCCATTCCGTTCCAGAATGGCGATTTCAATCTTGTCCAGCGTGGAGACCCCTTGATCCCGGGCTTGAGCCATCACGTCATCGTCCTGAATGCGCATCTTGCTGAGAGTGTTGGAACGCCACATCCCATTCTCAAGAAGAATCAGTGGAGTGCCATCCAGCAGTCGGGCGAGCCGACTCGACTTTGTTCGCGCAATCGCGATAAGAAAATGGGCAAGAGCCACAGTTAGGATCTGGATGAACGCGTTCGTGAGAGAAGCGTCGTCGCCCACCATCGCGGTGAGTGCCAGACCTCCCATGAAGAAGACGAGGACAAATTCAAATGGGGTGATCTGCTTGCCGGGCCGACGCCCCACGATCCGGACGACGAGAACCAGAAAAATATAAGACAGAATCGCGCGAACGGATGCTTCCAAGATGACCTCCGGCGTACGATCGTTGATTCGCCGTTCTATGAGAGGGCCATAAGCCTGTAAAGTTTGTCATGCTGTGCCCTACAGTGATGGATTCCTCCCATCCAGTAAGTGGGCGTTCTTCTCCACGAAGAACGCCCGTTTGACTTTGTCATTTAGGTCGTTGAGCTACTTGGCGGTTTTCTACTTCTTCAGAACTGGACAACAAGACAGCTAACGTCATTGGCGGCAGGATCAGCTGGTTGTCACGTTCCTCAATGCTCTCGCGCGAGGCAAGTTCCCGAACCTCACCCTCCAGCAAAGCAAACTGCTGCGGTTTGGCGCCAAAGTTGATCAGCACCCGTGCCTCGTCTCGCTGCATGACAAGAGTTTGGTTCTCCTCATTGCTTGAGACCTCAAGATGATGCATGTCCCCATCATTGAAGCAAACGCGGCTGCGACGCAGTTTGATCAACGACTTTACCCAGGTAAGCATCTCCTGGTGCTTCCCTTCACTCTGCTCTTCCCATTTCAACTTGGACTTCTCGTAGGTTTCATCCTCCTCGGGATTCGGAATGTCCCCATCGAATCCAAAAGCTGCAAATTCGCGCTGTCTCCCTTCAGCGACCTGCCTGCGTAGTTCTTCGTCCTCATGGTTTGCGAAATATAGAAAGGGGGCAGATGTGGACCATTCTTCACCCATGAACAACATCGGGATAAAGGGCGCTGTGAGGAGGAGACCAAGAGCTACTTTGGCGGCATCGAGACCAATCAGGTGTTCCAGTCGCTCTCCCTTTGCCCGATTCCCTACCTGATCATGGTTTTGATCGAAGTGGATGAAGTGGTGAGCGGAGAGCCCATCGGCAGGGCGTCCATGCCGGCGCTTGCGGTAACCCGAATACTGTCCATCGAAGACGTAGGCATGCTTCAGAGACTTGTGGAGATCCCTAATCGACCCAAAATCGTCGTAGTACCCGCCCTCTCCCTCTTTGGGGCTGTAGAGCAGAGCGAAGAGCGAGTGGTGGAAGTCGTCGTTCCACTGTGAGTCCATACCGTAGCCATTTGCTTCGCGAGAGCGAACCACGCGGGGATCGTTAAGGTCACTCTCAGCGATAAGGTGGAAATCCCGAGCCAGAGTTGCACTGAGTCGCTCTACTTCGATCGAGAGCTGCTCCATGAAGTGAACCGCTGACAGATCAAGAAAAGCATGTACCGCATCGAATCTCAGCCCGTCGCAGTGATAATCCTTGAGCCACATCAAGGCATTGTCCACAAAGAAGCGGCGCACCTCATCGCTGCCTTCTTCATCGAGATTGACGGCATCGCCCCATGGAGTCTTACGGTTTGTATTGAGGTACGGCCCGAACTTGATCGCGTAGTTGCCCGAAGGGCCGAAGTGGTTATAAACCACGTCCAAGATCACGCTTATCCCTTTGGCATGACAGGCATCGACAAAACGCTTGAACCCGTCCGGCCCACCATAGGGCTCATGCGTGGCAAACAGGCCGACGCTGTCGTAGCCCCACCCCTGCTTGCCTGCCCATGCCGCAACCGGCATGACTTCTACATGCGTGATGCCTAGATCAACAAGGTGCTGCAGGTGTTCAATTGCTCCATCGAAGGTGCCTGCAGTGCTATAAGTGCCGATGTGAAGCTCGTAGATTACGGAACCTATCTTCGGGGATCCTCGCCAAAGCTGGTCGTGCCATTTGAAATGGCTGTGGTCATAGAGTTCAGACGGTCCGTGAACTCCCTCCGGTTGACGCAGGCCGCGCGGGTCGGGGTAACAGGTGGGATCATCGTCCAACAGAAATGCGTACCTGTCTCCACAACCTGCCTCGGCCACATCTAAGATCCACCATCCCCGGCTGTTCGGGCTGTTCATGGGCAATGTTTGGTTACGCCAGTTCAGTGAAACCTTCTCTGCCTTGGGAGCCCACACTCCAAATCTATGCATTCTCAATCTCCTGGCGGGGTTAATTGGTCATTCAACGCGCGCCCATACGGACGGAACTAGCACAAGCGAGCTTTGGTGTTGTTGCAAGAGCGAAGGCCCGCTAATGCGGGCCTTCCAATCCGAGAAGCCGAATTAGGCGATTTCGTCCTTGTCGCTCATGAGGTTGGGATGAGTGGCACGTGACAGAAGATCTTTGCCCTTCTCGTACAAGCCCACGGGCGAACCCATCGCTTGCTCCTTTTGCCCGAAGGTATCCGGTCGCCCAAACCCGAGTTTCGGTTCGCCCGCGCCTTCAAGGGGGCCCGCGATGAACGGTTCGAACTGGCCGTGCCCGTCCGGTGCAGTGCCTGATGTCCAGGCCTGTCCTTCCTGGTTGCCGACCTGCTTGTCAGTCGTCGTGATGAAAAATTTGTAGCTGTAATCCTGATTCTCTTGGGACTGCGGGAATGAGTTGGGTACTGGGAGGTGAGAGGGGCCAAGTTCTTCGAGGACGGCAAGCCACTGCTGCTGATGCATCGTGTCCCGTGCGATGTTGAACGCGAGCATCTTTTTCATACCCGGGTCGTCTGTCGCGTTATAGAGACGGACGGCGAGTACACGGCCCGTGGCCTCGGCTGCCACGTTGCAGTACATATCTCCCGCGATGTTCCCGCTTGCGTAAATGTGAGACATGTTGAACGGAACCCCGTTAGCATCCGAGGGCATAGCAGCGAGACCAGTTGAAAGGATATGGCGCATATCCATTCCATTCATAACGGCACCGGCAATAGGATCGGCTGCCATCTCTTCCTGAAAGGACACAGGTGCCTTCTCGAGGTTGAGGGCGACAGCCGTGGCAAGCATCTCGATATGTGAGATTTCTTCTGTTGCAGTATTCAAGAGCATGTCACGGTACTTTGCCGGACCGCGAGAGCCCCAGGCTTGAAAGAAATATTGCAGGCAGACGCGAATTTCACCCTCGACACCTCCAATAGCTTGTTGAAGCATACGGGCGAAGACCGGGTTGGGCTTCTCAACTGTGACGGGAAATTGCAATTTCTTATCGGTATAGTACATAGGATCTCCAGAGGATTGGGTATAGTCGCACCACGGACATGTTGATAGGCGGAGTCCGCCCAGGCCTCGTGAGAGCTTAGAAAGCTTGGCCGCGTTGCCTTGCTGCCAATTCCGCATTCACAGGATGATTGCGAGGTTGAGAACGGTCGACATCGCAAAGGCTTTGAGAAGTGGGCTTAGTTCTTGACGGGCAAGTCAGTCTGTACTCTCTCTGCCAGTAGATCGACCGAGGTCGTAGAGGACATCTCTTGAAGCTCTTGATCGTCTTCAGGACTAGGTATGACCTCTAGCTTGTTCGCGATCGCCAGCAGAAGTTGGAGGGCCTTAGTGATCTCTTTTTCCGAAAGCAGGTTGATCTGGAGATCGAGCTGATCTCGCAGATCGATGCGTTTTTGCATACGGTTCTGCTTCATAAGAACAAACGTACTGAGAAGCACCCCTTCCACAGAGACGATCATCGCCAGCAGAATAAACGGATAGGGATCGAACTGCTTTACCGCAGGAATTACGCCCGTGTTAATTAAGAACCAGGCTAAGAACCAGCACATGTGAAGGAAGACGAAGGTCATACTCCCGGAAAAGCCGCCGATCAGATCGGCTATGCGATCGACCAAGGTGCGCCGTTCCTCTAAAGTGGACTCCATCTCAGCTATAGATCGGATATTAGCGTTCACTGATTGGGAAACGGGACTCTTGTTGGCTACCATTTGCGATCAGATGCGCTCGCCAGTGACGCGTCTATAGCCGCGCCCTTACCAGCTATCAACTTCCTTCTGATAGAGTCCATCGAACAGTCCCTTGACGACGGGATAGCAGTCGCGTGCGGCGGCAATCAGGTTGGCCCGATTCGGTATCTTCACAGTTCCTCTGTTGTATTCAATAAGGCCGCTCCGCTGCATGGCACCGGCGATCATGGTGACGGTCGTTCGACGGGCTCCTAACATCATCCCCAGAAACTCTTGTGTCAGGTACAGCACATCCGAATCAGTTCGATCCTGAGCCATGAGGAGCCATCGCGCGAGCCGCTCTTCCGCCTCGTGAAAGCGATGGCAGCCTGCGATCTGTCCCAGAACTAGTCCCTGCGATTGAACGAATTCCATGACCCTCGCCTGGATCTCGGGTGACGAACGGAAAGCCTGACGTAGCTGCGCCATCCCGATACGTAGCCCTGTTCCATCAAGTTGGATAAAGACTTCTGTGGGGGATTTCGCCGGTCCGAGCAGATGAAATCCGCCAACCAGACCTTCCCTACCGATGAGTCCTACCTCCGCGGTGTCCCCATCGGGGTTGGAGGCAACCACGGACGCAAACCCAGAGGTCATGAAATAGGCGTACTCGGGTATCTGCTCCGCCTTGGCAAGGGATGTCCGCAACGGGAGATCCACTTCGACGCATTGGCTCAGGAGTAAGTCTCGGTTGGAATCGCTGAGCGATGCGAGAAGAAGGTTTTGAGTGCGAGACGACAAGAGGTTCCTTTGCTTCAGAGCGCAAAGGGAGCCGAAAAGACCGGCAACTGGTCACGGCTGAGTAAACAAGACAGGTTGTTCACTGTCCTACCAACATTACCTTTTATTTGTTGGATTTGATGTCGGCTATGAGACGCAGCTTTCCGTCTGCCAATCGCTAGGCTCTTTCTGGGCCTAAAGAAAGGTACAAAATAGATGCCTAATGTGGCGCGTGTTTTGATCTATGGACTTGATCCGTTATTGCTGGGCACTCGAAGCCAGGTGCTTAGCCGAGCGGGCTTTCACGTATCGGCAATCTCTGAGATGGAAGATTTGTATCAGCTTCATGCTGAAAAGATTAAGGTCCTCGTCCTCTGTCACACGATCAGGCCCGCAGAACAACAGGCAGCAATCAGGATCGGTCGCAATGCTAATCCTCGGCTGCAGACTGTTGTCATGACGGCTTTCGCGCCGGAATTTCTTGCGGAGCCCGACGCCCGATTTGTCAGTGCTTTCGATGGACCGCTTACGTTGATCGCCCAGGTTCGACAGGCAGCCGCAGCCTCCGTCAGCCTCACTGTATAAGCGAGAGATCAAACGTGTTTGTCGAGGCGCCTAGGTCGAAAGTGAAGGATGGTGAATGGATAAGTCAGCGTTCTCAGTTGCTCTGTCTGATGTGTGACATACCCAAAGCTTCTGTTAATAGATAAGTTCCCTATAAAGCCGTCCAAATCGACGGGACCCAACGTACCGTCAGAGTGAAGCATCTTACCCCCATGGCTCCGGCTTCTATCGAAGAGTTACAACAAAAGCTGGCCATTACCGAAGAGGCCCTACGGCTATCGGAAGAGCGCGGTACAGCAGGCCAGCTTGCCTTGGAACCGATGCACGAGGTGAAGAACCCGCTCGAGACCCTGGGGCACCTTACCTACCTGGCCCTGGCTGAGCCCGATTCGGAGGCTGTCCGGGTTTATCTTCATCAAGCGGACGAGCAAGTGCGAATGATGGGTCAGATCGCAAGCCAGACATTGGGATTCGCACGAGAATCGAGTGCCCCGCAGATCGTGCAGGTTCTTCCAATTCTGGAAGCTGCAGTCCGAATCCATCAGCGTGCCATCGATCGTAAAAAGATACAGGTTGTGACAGACGGATCCGGACAGTACGAGGTCAACGTCTATCCGGGACAGATTCTCCAAGTGCTTTCAAATTTGATCGGAAACGCCGTTGATGCATCAGGCAGCGAAGGTCATCTCCACATCATCATCCGCAAACGGAAGAAGCATGTTGAGATCGTCATTGCGGACAATGGAACCGGTATCGCGGCAGACAATCTAGCCCTGGTATTCGAGCCGTTCTTCTCCACCAAGGGCTCGCGAGGAACTGGTCTCGGACTCTCGCTATCGAGGAAGATCATCGAGAGACATCGGGGTCAGATCCGGATGCACAGTCGGTGCAGAGAGTTCAAGGCCGGGACAGTCTTTCGCGTCTCTCTGCCCTGCGCGGACCGACCGGGGTGATGGTCGGGCTGGGACCGCAGGCCAATAAGTGCATCGACCTGTTCTCGACAACAACTGAGTACGCCTAAACGAATTACTTCCTAGAAGCGGAGGTGGTCAAGCCATCATGCTCAGATAATTTGAAACGTCCGAGACATCACCGGTATCGGATATCAACGCGATATAGCCGTCGGGACGGATAAGCACGAGGGATCGGGTCGTCGCACCATAGGCACGGGAAAGATCGCCCTGGGAGTCGCGAAGATCTTCGGGTGCTTCCAGTTGTTGTCTTACGTTCAGAATTTTGAGATTAGACGGGAGTGCTTCTACCGTAACCGTAGCTCCGAAGTTCACTAACGTGAAGCGTCCGCCGCGAGTCAGGTCGAACAGTCGGCGTTCGCCTTCGAACGTTGTCAGCCCGGGCGCATCTGGCGCGCGATCACCAGCGCGGAGCGAGGCAGTATCGTCACGGTCGTCGCAAGCCAGGACTGAGTCGCGATAGCCAATGCCGAGCTGCATCGTGCTCGGGTCACGTCGGGTGACCATGCTCATTTGTTCGGTCGCTTCTTTGAGGCGGGCGTTCGAAAGTGCCAGCACGCCAACTGCGACCGGTCGACGCTCGGCCTCATAAGTGTCGAGAAGCGGTTCTGGGGCTCCCTCCGTAACCGCAGCAAGTTTCCAGCCAAGATTGTGAGCGTCCTGGATGCCGGTATTCATTCCCTGTCCGCCGGCGGGAGAGTGGATGTGCGCCGCCTCCCCAGCAAGAAACACCCGGCCCTCACGATAGCGGTCAACCATGCGGATATTTGCACGCCACAGCGCCGACCAAACCGGTTCGTGGAGGCGAATGTCCTTTCGTCCGCTTAGCCGCTCCAAGATTGTTTGCATATTTGCGAGGCTAAGTTCAGGATCATCCGGCTTGGAATTGGAAAACGTTGGTCGAGGGCAGTGGGCAAAGCGCGAACACTCCTTCGTTATGCGAAAGCAAGTGCCAAGCGTCGCGGTCAAGACCGTCGACCTCGACATCCCCGACGATCATGCGGATCTCGTCGCGGGTCTCGCCTTCGAAAGAGATCCCGGTCTGCTTGCGAACAATGCTGTGGCCGCCATCGCAGCCGACTAGCCAGCGGGCGTGGGTTATCTCGATGGCGCCGTCCTTCACGACCGACGCGGTCACGCTTTCATCCGACTGATTGAAACTGCCGAAGGTGGTGCCAAACTCGACTGTGCCGCCAAGCTCCGTCAGTCGTAGCCGTAACGATTCTTCCACGCGCCATTCGGGCGTGATGAGAGTTGCGGAATAAGGCACATCGGGCCGGTCGCCCAACGTCTCGGTGACGATCTCCTTCATCGTGCCATCCGGAGCTGTTGAACGCATCGGCATGGCCATCCGGCCGTTGGCCATGACGCGATCGACGATGCCGAGATCGTCGAAAACTTCCAGAGTGCGCGGCTGAATATTTTTGCCGCGGGAGCCGGGCTGCGGGCCGGGGACGGCCTCGATCAAGCGTAAGGAAACACCTCTCCGGGCGAGTTCGCAAGCCAATGTTAGTCCAGTCGGACCGGCTCCAACGATTAGCACTGCCAAAGTAGTTTCAGTAGTCGGTTCCTTATTCATCCGTTAGACCTCGAGAATCAGAGTGTCCTTGCATTCTTATTGTGGAGCGAGGAAAGAGTGGGGAGCAATACCGGGCCACGAAGTAGCAGGCGGTGGAACGATCAACAGCAGATCCTGGATTTCGCCGTCACCCAGTAGGATTTCGCATTCAAACGCTCTCTCAGTTGACGCCAAATCGCCCAGGCACTCACCCAATCTTAACTGGATTTATCTCGTCGAATTACTTCGCTAAGTTCTAAATGGATAAGGGTGAACCAGTCCCTGTAGGGTGTTCACCGCCATCCGGCGGTTCAGGTCTGGGGCTCCAAGACTCTGGTCTATTGAGGAACTCATGGGACCGGAGTCGCCCATAGGAGGCTCCGGTAGCGGTGGTTCAAGTTCTCATATCCCTCAATGCTTCAGTAGCTCCCAACCGCGTCGATCTCAATCTCAATTCTAGTAAGTCAGCAACAAAAAGCCGACCATGATTAGGTCGGCTCTTTTCGGTTCGGCTGCAATAATTGTTAGGTTGACTTAATGTTTCCGTTCATCCCATTCGGGAAAAACCCGCCTGCGGTGACGCCTGTCTTGCCCGCGGCCCCGTACACAATTTGAAGCACCTGTGACGTTGTCCTGACTGGATAAAGTCCGGTTGTGGCGCTTGTGTTGAAGACGGCAGTCGCTGTGGGTGGGATGTCCTGTGAATCAGCCGCAGGCGAGGTTACTCCAAGGCTGATGCAGAGTTGCCGCAGGAAGCTTTCATGCTGTGACTCTGTATGCAGGATCTGTGCAGCATAGGTCAGAGCGGCCGTGTTTGAAGTGAGGTACTGCGCACCGCCCGCGTAAGCGCTAATGCCCACACCCTCGAACTGACGTGCGAGTGCAAGGAACGTAGCGTCCGATGTGACAGCGCCCATGGCGGTAAGATTCAGATTCGGTATGCTCACCGGTGTTCCGCCAGCTGCCAGGATCGTCGCCCGTAGGAACTCGACATGCTCGCGCTCGTGTGTGGCAATTTGCGCCGCAGCGCTCGAAACCATGGAGTTGGTGAAGGTTACCTTCGCACCGCCTGTCACGGTTCCGGGGTTCGAGCCCATGTCCGCTGTCGATAAGCCGCTACCAGTCGTCACGTAGAGATAGAAACTGGCCTCAAGGTACTCAAGGTTCAAGGCAAAATTTAAGACGTCGAAGACAGATGGAGGAGCTGCCGTCGGCGTTGGGGTGGTTGTCGGTGTGGGCGTTGTTGTGGGAGGAGTCGTCGTTACTGGGCTAGGACTGTCGCTGCAGCCAATCAAGACGCCCCCGGCTGCGAGTGACCCAACCGCGCTGATCGAGTTGAAGAAGTTGCGACGGCTCATCAGCGAGACAGCGCGTCCCTCGACGAGGCGTTCCGCCTTGGAGGCAGTGACGTGTTCTTGGGTTTCTGTAAGTTGATCCAGTTCATTCAGTAGCTGAGACATGTAAGTTGCCTCCAGGGCAATAGATCGTGTGGTGGATCGAAAGGAAAGTGGGTGCTGATGTATACCAAGTGGGGCATCGCTAAGGTCGACTAGGTGGATTTCACCGTTCCATTGACACCATTGGGAAAAAAGCCGCCCATCGTCACGCCGGTCGTCGGATTGGTCGTTGTCGGTTTTGAGACGGCATAGACGACACCCAACACCTGAGACGTGTTTCGCGACGGTGAGAGTGCGTTCACGGAATCAACCGTGAAGTAGTTGGTCTGCGATGGTGGCACATCCTGCGCGTCGATTGCAGCACTTATCACGCCTTGAATGGCACACAGATAGTTCAACGCGCCCGCATGCTGACCTTCGGCACCGAGAATCTGTGAAGCTGTGGTCAAAACAGAAGTATTGCTCACGAGCAACTGAGCAGAGCCGATGTACGCAGATCCGCCGAGGGCTGTGAACTGTCTCGCTGCGGCCAGAAACTGTGCCTGGGTCGTGATCGCCCCCATCGCCGCCAGGTTGATGGCCGGCTGCGCAATAGGAGTTCCGCCCAGGGTCGTGATGGCGCTACGAAGAAGTTCGACATGATTCTTCTCGTCTTGCGCGAGGGCCTGTGCAACAGCCATCGTCGGTGCATCCAACGTCAGCTTGGCAGGAGCACCAGTCACCGCAACACCGCCAGTCCCCATATCGGTCGCCGAGAGGCCGGTTCCTGACGACGCATACAAGTAGAAATTTGCTTCAAGATACTCCAGATTTAAGGCAAAGTTCAGCACGTCTGTGATTCCCGGTGTCGTTGTTTGCGCGTACGCGAGTTTTCCGCCGGAGAGTGCCGTCATCGCCGTTGCAGCGGCGAGGACAGAGAGAAAACTGCGCCGATTAAGATGGGCGATCGAATGATCGAAAGCGAGCAAGTTGCGATCGGTCGCCAGTTGCTCTTCTGTCACGGATTCTGTCGGGCAGAGGAGAGATTTGAACTTATATTTAGACACAAGAAGCTCCACGATTACGGTTAGCGAAGGATGCGCCAGAAGTGGGCGCTTTCTATTCAATGATTAGGCTGGTACGTACTTGCGAACAAGCTATAAAATTGGGTTCGCTGCCGATACGAGCGCTTCACCTGAGATGAAGTTGCCCGCCTATCTCAGGTGATTCATGCAGTCAACAATTGAAGATTCAATTGAAGATTCAATTGATAGACACTAGGTTCTTAGGCGCAAGCCAACCGTGCCATCGGAGTGCTTCCTTACTCCACCGCAAAAGTTTGCTTCAATCAGTTCTTTTATCTGCCACGGCCGGAGTGTGAAGCTCGTCATTACCGCCAGGAAGTTGACGACGCCGCTGCCAACATGGATGGCTCATCATCATCAAAACCTTTCGCATGTGTTAGGCGTCTACTTGGCTACACTCTTGGGTGCGCAATGGTTCCTCTCCTCATTGCTCCGCGCTATTGCAGAACAGCCGAGTTAGTTCACAACTATCTCGGCTGTGATTGGTCAGAACGTAAAAAAACTTTAGTTCTTGATAGATCTGAGGTTTACTGCGCGTATTGCTCCCGCAAGCGGCGAAGCAGATCTGCCGGATGAACTAGTTTAGAGAGCAAGCTGAAGTTATGCCCGTGGTCACGAGCCGCTCGCAGCGGGTCCACTGTCTGAGCTTGACCTGGAAGGTGTTTCTGTTCAGGCACCCTATCTTGCCTTTTGTGCAACCAACAGCTAAATGTGGAGTGAGCGTGCAAGCTCGCCACTGCGCCTTATTCCACATTTGCATCGCAAGGAACCTCAGATGTCAGATCACACTATCTCGCGCCGCAAGTTGGTTGGCACGCTCGGCGCCGGTCTCGCAGCCGCTGCTCTCCCTTTGTCCGCTGAGACGCACGCCACTTCGATCGCGCAACCGATGGCGGACCCGACCACCAAGTATCCGAGCCACCCTTCAACAGCCCCTTCCAGCCAAGGTTAGGACTGGTCAGCAAAATGATGCCCCCTCCTGACCATGGTGAAATCAGCTACAAAGGTTCTGGAAGACTCCTGAACCGTAAGGCGCTAATTACGGGCGGCGATTCAGGCATGGGGCGCGCAACTGCGATCGCCTACGCCCGCAAAGGTGCAGATGTAGCCATCAACTATCTGCCGGCAGAGGAGCCAGACCCCCAGCAAGTCGCCGCACTCATTCGCAAGGCGGGCCGGAAGGCTGTCCTCATCCCAGGCGACCTCCGCGAAGAGGCCTTCTGTAGGAATCTCGTAGCCCAATCTCTTTCGGAACTGGGCGGCACGGACATCATTGTCTCGGACGCCGGTCGTCAACATCAGATGGAATCCATTCTCGAAATGACAACCGAGCTCTTCGATTGCACCATGAAGACCAACCTCTACGCGCCCTTCTGGATCATCCGCACGGCCCTGCCGTACCTCAAGCCGGGCTCTACGATCATCGCTACTACGTCGGAGCAGGCCTACGATCCGCCAGGGAAGTCTATATGACTACGCCCAGACGAAAGCCGCCACAATGAACTTCGTTATATCGCTGGCCAAGCAGCTTGGCCCGAAAGGCATTCGTCTTAACGGCGTCGCACCTGGACCAATCTATACTCCACTTCAGATCTCGGGGGGGGCGCAACTGAGGAGCATTGGCGGGACTTCGGAGGTAAGTATCCACTTGCCCGCACAGGCCAGCCTGCTGAGCTTGCTTCCATCTACGTTCAACTCGCTGCTCAGGATGGATCCTACACGACTGGCAACATCTACGGTGCTGGGGCGGCATGGGTCAACCATAGTAGCGTTCTTCGACCGGCTTCTTCAGCAATCAAAGCCCATGCTGCTGATCATGATTCTGACAATCGGCCTGCAATTATTACCGATCGTGTCGACGGCCGCATCGTCAACGGGCTTGAACGGGTCGCGAAGGCGATTAGCTTGTCCAGCTCGATTGCTCTCGTTCCTTGGTTTATTCACCACTAAGGAATCAAGCCCATGCACGTAGTGATCTTCGGCCTGACCATCTCGTCTTCTTGGGGAAATGGCCATGCCACGCTCTGGCGCTCACTTGTGAGGGCGCTGCTGCAGCGGCGCCATACAGTTTCCTTTTATGAGCGTGACGCTTCTTACTACGCCGACGCGCGCGACTTAACTGAGCTACCGCCGGGCGCACGTCTCATCCTGTATAGCGATTTTACGGACATCGTTCCTGCGGCCCGACGCGATGTCGATGATGCTGACCTAGCTCTCTGCACCAGTTTCTGTCCTGACGGACGGGCTGCTGCTGAACTTATTCTCGGGAGCCGCGCGGCCATCAAGAGCTTCTACGATCTCGACACGCCGGTGACCCTCAACGCGCTGAGCGCGAGATCGCCGGTTGACTACCTTCCTCCACAAGGACTCGGCTCCTTCGACCTCGTCCTCAGCTACACTGGCGGGCGAGCTCTGGATGAACTCAGATCTCGTTTAGGCGCTAGCGTTGCATTTCCTCTGTATGGGTCCGTCGATCCTGGCCATTACCGCCTTGTGGCCGCGGACCCAAGCTTTCGTGCTAGCCTTTCCTACCTGGGCACCTACGCGGTGGACCGTCAACAGGCGGTGCAGACTCTCTTCCTGGACCCCGCCGTTGCGCTGCCGGATCGGCGGTTTCTCATCGGCGGAGCGCAGTACCCGGAGACCTTTCCCTGGCTGCCCAATGTTTACTTTGTGAGCCACGTTCCGCCTCCGACACATCCAGCCTTCTTCTCTTCCTGCCGGGCTACGCTGAATGTGACCCGCGGGGTGATGGCGGAGTATGGCTTCTGTCCCTCTGGCCGGCTGTTTGAGGCCGCTGCCTGCGCTGCTCCGCTACTCTCCGATACTTGGGATGGACTGGATGCCTTCTTCGTTCCTCACCAGGAGATCCTACCGGTCAGAACTGCGGCGGATGTGGTGGATGCACTCTCCCTCTCCGACAAAGAATTGAATAAAATCGCTCTCGCCGGACGTGCCCGCACGCTGCAGGATCACACCGGACTCTGCCGTATCGAGCAGCTCGAGGACATATGCAACTCGTTTCGCGACAAAACTGCATCTCACGTCACCAGCTAAGGAAAGGAAGCATCGCATGTGGGGAATCATTCCGGCCGCGGGCGCGGGTAGCCGTATACAGCCGTTGGCTTTTTCGAAGGAGTTGCTGCCCGTGGGCAGCCGCGTTGACGGCGATCATGAGCGCCCCCGCGCCGTCTCGGAATATATTGTTGAACGCATGATTTCAGCCGGAGCGACATGCCTTTGCTTCGTCATTTCGCCTGGCAAGACCGACATCCTTGAATACTATGGCGGGCGGCTCTGGGGTGCGGACATCGCCTATGTCGTACAGCCGGCACCCGGGGGCTTGTGCGACGCCGTTTTCCGGGCGATTCCGTTTATTCGTTCGGACGAACAGGTTCTCATTGGCTTGCCCGATACGATCTGGACGCCACTGGACGGATTCGCACAACTTCCTAATGACCAGCTTTCCTTTTTGCTGTTTTCCGTCGAGCACCCAGAGTTCTTCGACGCCGTCGCCACGCGGCATGACCATTCTGTCCTGCACATCGAGGTGAAACAGAAGAACGCCACCTCCAACTGGATTTGGGGCGCCATTCGCATGCCGGGCGCCATCTTTCATGAACTTCATCAACTCTGGCTTCGCCCGGAGCGTAGGGACGAGTATCTCGGCACGCTGGTCAATGCCTACATCGCCGAAGGTGGTCATGCCGTCGGTATTAAGGTAGGCGAGGCTTACGTCGATGTAGGCACACTCCACGGCTACCGCAAGGCAATCGCCCTGCTTGCGGAAGACTTCATTCCACATTCACCCAGTGAGGAAATCAGCACGCATGATCGCTACTCGACACCCCTTGCTTGATGACACGCAGCAGCTTGGAGAACGCATCCGGGAGCTTGGCCCTTGGTTTCATAACCTTCGCCTCGGCGGGATCTCCACCGCTCCGGAACACTTCCTTGGCAATTATCCAGAGGTCAAGTACCAGCGCTTCCGTACAACGCTACCAGCGGACATGACGGGTATGACCGTGCTCGATATTGGCTGTAACGCCGGCTTCTACTCGCTGGAGATGAAGCGCCGGGGTGCCGCACGCGTGCTTGGCATCGATACCGACGACCGCTATCTGGCGCAGGCACGCTTTGCGGCTGAGATCACAGGGCTGGATGTGCAGTTTGAGCGTATGCCGGTATGGAGCGTGGCCGCGCTGCGCGAGCGGTTCGATCTGGTCATCTTCATGGGCGTGCTCTACCATCTGCGCCATCCGCTCCTCGCTCTGGATCTTATCCACGAGCACGTCGCCAAAGATCTGTTCCTTTTTCAGTCGATGCAACGCGGCAGCAGCGAGATCGCCGCGATTGAGGAAGATTATGAATTCACAGCGGCGGCACCGTTCGACGAGCCGGGCTATCCAAAAATGCACTTTATTGAGCATCGTTACTCCCATGACTCAACCAACTGGTGGGTGCCGAACCGCGCGTGTGCTGAGGCGATGCTAAGGTCGGCGGGCTTCAGCATTGAGGCTCAGCCTGAGGAAGAGGTCTACCTTTGCCGCGCCCATCCGATCCAGATTCCGGCCGATGGTCCCCATGCCATCTATCCGCAACGGTAGCCGGCCCGGATGAATGCTCTGTCCGAATCCGATTTGCAGAACCGCATCGACGCGGGACTCTGGCAGCTCAATATGTCTGCTGGCGACTTTGAGCAGGCATGGCAGGCGAGCGACCGCATCCATGCGAGGAACACACCGGATCCACATCGCTTCTGGACGGGGGAGTCTATTGAGGGTAAAGATATCGTTGTCCGATCGCTGCGTGGTCTCGGCGATGCCGTTCAGATGTTTCGCTATGCGCCGCAACTCAGGGCGCAGGCTCGATCCGTGACTTGGCAGGTGCCGCCCAGTCTCGTGGAACTTGCCGGGTGTTTCGAGGGGGTCGAACACGTCGTCACCTGGGAGGAGACGTGCACCTGGGACATGCAGGTTGAGATCACGGAACTGCCTTATCTTTTCCGTACCACAGTGGCGCAGCTGCCGATTGCGACTGGCTATCTCAGCGTGCCATTTGGACTGGTCGACAAGCATAAGCCTCGCATCGGACTGGTCTGGGCGGCGGGCGAGTGGAACCAGAGCCGCTCCATTCCGCTGGCCGCGTTCGACTCCATCCTCAGCACCGTGGACTGCGACTTTGTCAGTCTACAAGGCGGCTCGAATCAGGAGACCGATGATCGGCTCGAGACAATCGGGCCAGGGCTACTCTCTCTGGCGAGTGTCATCGCGGATCTTGACCTTGTCATTACGGTCGATACGCTGGCCGCGCATCTGGCAGGCGCGCTCAACGTTCCTGCGTATATGCTGCTGAAACATGCCGCAGACTGGCGATGGATGATTGGCCGCGATCAAAGTCCCTGGTATCCCTCATTGCGGCTCTTCCGTCAGCCCCAACCCGGCGACTGGATTGCCCCGCTGGAAGCCGTTCGCCACGCCCTAGGTACGCTCAAGCCATGACACCCTGGGATGCCTACGACGCCTATCTGTTTGATATCGATGGAACGCTGCTCAACGCCACGGATGCCGTGCACTACTTCGCCTTCTGCGAGGCGCTCACCATGCTGGCCGGTCGGCCGCTCAATCTTGATGGCGTGACCACGCATGGCAACGTCGACAACGGCATTCTGCGCGATGCGCTGACCCTGGCCAACGTCCCCGAGGCTGAGTGGCGTCCGCGACTGCCTCAGATGCAGCAACGCATGTGTGCCTTCGTCACGCGCGATCAGGCAGATCTTCGCCTGACGGTGTTGCCCCAGGTACCTGAGGTGCTCAATCACCTGCGTGCAAAAGGCGCAATTCTCGGTGTCGCCACCGGCAACCTGGAAGGCATCGGCCGCGTGAAGCTGGCGCATGCCGGCCTGCTCGACCGCTTCCACTTCGGCGGGTACAGCGACGTCTACGAAACCCGTCATGATGTCTTCAAGGCGGCGGTAGAAATGGCACGAGGCCTGACCAGCGCGGGCGCAACCATCTGTGTAGTTGGGGATACTCCTGCTGACGTTCGCGCCGCACACTCGAATGGGCTTGATGTCATCGCCGTCGCTACCGGGATCTTCTCCATGGAGATTCTGCAGGCGGAAGCGCCCACCCGCGCCATCGCAACGCTCGCTGACCTGCTTACGCCGTTGGTGATGTAAGCTGCCTCATGCGCATTCGCTTACGATGCGTTCGAACTCAACGGCGCGGTGGTTCGAGGTGTGAGTCGCAAGGATTCTCTCACGTGCCCGTGCTCCCATGCGCTTTCGCTCCTCGTCGGAGATCCCGGTCAGCATTCGCGCGACATCCTCGTCTGAGGAGGGAAGCAGAATCTCTTCACCGGGCTTGAGGAACTCCTCCAGCCCCGGCCATGAGTCTGAAATTATCGCTACACCACACGCAGACGCCTCAAACAGCCGCACGGAAGGCGAGTATCCGGCTGCGACCATATTGTCACGGGTTAGATTGAGCGTAAACCGTGAGGACGAGTAGAAGGTAGGATGATCCGGCGGCGGGACGTGAACCATGCGTTGCACATTGCCGCTCCACTCCAGAGTGGCCGGGTACTGCGGCCCTGCGACGACGAAGCGCTCCGCAGGCAAGAGCCCGGCTGCCCTGTTCAGAAGATTCATCAGCTTGCTCTGCCGATCCGAAGCATAGGTTCCCAGGTAGCTCAGTGCGCATTGGAACTCTACCTTTACTGCGGTGGGATGATAGATCTCTGGATCGACGGAACAGAAGAAGGCAAGAGCGCGGCGGGCCCCGAAGCTGTTCTCAAGCTCCAGCAGCGCGGGTCCGCTGGTGAAACTCAGGTAAGCCGAGTATGACGGGATCTGCCGCCGCGTCACATAATCCGTGCTGCCACTCTCCCGCAGCTTGCGCAGCGTGATTGGCGTATCGATGTCATAGAAGAGAACCGGACATTTCGCCCGCGCGAACAAAGCCTGAGATGCTGCGATGGCGTCTGGAAAATATGAGCCCACCACTGCCGCGTCTGCGTCCAGACTATGGCGAATGAGACGCGTCTCTTCTATAGCCCAGTCCTCGTATAGCTCAACCGAGCAGAAGGCGGGGCGGGGAAGGTCACGATTGTTCCGGTACCATTCCACGTCCTTCTCAACGAATACGATCTGGTGTCCTCGTCCGGCTAAGGCCTTCAGCAAGGACCGATAGGTCGTCGCATGCCCGTTGCCCCAAGACGAGGTAATCGTCAGCCCGTATACGACAATCTTCATGCCAGGACGCGCTCCCGCAGGCAATGCGTAAACGCTCTCTCCGCCTGCGCCGCACGCTGCGCGTAGGTGTGATTCCGCAGGCCACGTGCATGGAAGGCCGCACCGATCTTCCGCCGGGTCACGCTGTCGTGCTTGGCCAGCGCGCGCACGACATCTTCAGCAGTCTTGACTACAAGGATCTCCGATCCCGGCTCAAAGCAATCATCGATGCCGGGCCAGTCGTCGCAAAGCAGGCAGGTACCGGCACCCGCCACCTCAAAGATCCGCGTGGGCGGGGAGAAGCCGGAGGTCGCCATCGACGCCCGGTTAATGTTCATGACCATTCCGGCCGAGCAGTTCACCCGGTTGTGATCCGCGGTCGGGACGTGTCCGATATAGCGAACGTTCGCGGGCATGTGCTTGTCGCCCCAGCCCTCTCCACCGAGCAGGAAGCTGCTCTCTGGCGAGAGGTCAGCTGCACCCAGAAAGAGTTCCTCCACCCGAGCCTCGCGGTCCGGCAGCCGGTTGCCAAGGAACGCCACGTCGCACTTCAGTGAAGCATCAGGCGGCACCGGGTAATGCGTCTCCGGGTCCAGTCCGTTGTACATGCTGAAGTAGGCTCGAGCGCCCAGTGCAAGGTACTGCTCACGGCACCACGGTCCACCACCATAGGTCAGGACCGCATCGTACTGGGGCATGGAAGTCCTGAACGCATCCCCGGCATCGGCATGCATGCGGGCGATTGTAGCCGGCGCATCGACATCCCAGAAGGTGATTACTGCTCGGTCCTGCAACTCGAGGATGCGACGCTCCAGCGTCTCGTCATCTACCCCGATTCCGCTATGCTTTACGATGACATCGGCATCGGCTGCAAGCTTCAACATGTCATCAAGGTCCACCCCCGGCCGGTACACCAAGGAGCGAACGTAGGAGAAGTCTTCGGAGTCGCGATGCTGCTGCCGTCCGTATGCATCGGGCTCCGCGAACGTGATCTCATGGCCGCGGCGCGAAAGGTATTTGTAACAGCCGCGGTAATAGGTTGCCGCGCCGTTCCAGTAAGACGACACGATACTCGATCCAAATGCAAAGATCTTCACCCGTTCAACTCCTCACAAATTTCCATCAACTGCTGTGCACGGTGTGCACAGGTATGCCGTGCGAGTACCGTCTCAAGTCCGCGCGCACTCTGCGCTTCGGCTATCTCCGGATGCTTCAATAAAGTGCCCATCGCTGAGAGCATCTCGGCTCCACCCTGCACCATTGTGAAATCGCCGGGACGAAAGAGCTCTTCACAATCCTGCCAGGGTGCAGACAACAAAGGGACCCCGCAGGCCAGAGCTTCAAAGACCCGGATCGTCGGGATGCCTGTCATCGCGGAGCTGTATTGTTGCCGCGGAATATGGACCGTCAACCTCGCTGCGGCGTACACCGCAGGCGCATCCAAATTAGGCAGGTAACCACCATAGAAGACTCCTGCATCCGCGCAGGCTTTAAGCCCATCCTGCGGATAGCGTACGCCATAGATCGTGAAGCGTGCCTGTTCCCGCAAAGCGGCTGCAGGCTCCAGATAATACTCGCGGATCTCAGCAGAACGTTCACCGTCGCCCCAGTTGCCGATCCAGACTGCGTCCGTGACCCTCCCCAACGTGGGCACGCGCCGGAACACGGTCGTGTCCGCGGCCTCATGCAAGGTCCAGACTCGTGTCAGGCCGAAACGGTCCCGATAGATCGTGCGCAGGGCCTCGCCAAACGCAAGCACTCCATCAAAGCGAGCCAACCCAAAGCGCTCCATCTGCTCGGGTGTCGAGGAGGCTCGATGATGGGTATCGTGAAAGAGCAGCAGGAATCCAAGCTCATCCCGTAATCTCAATAGAAGCTGCGCCAGCTCAGGCGGGTTCCACTCATGCAGGATTGCCACATGCTGATCTTGCAGCACGGAGCGCCACCAGTCTTCGTCTTCTCCGCGGGCGTAGGTCACCACGTCCAGGTCCGGGTACAACCGTGCGAAGTCCGCAAGCGATCGTTCTCCCAAAGATTCGGTGCGAAGGTTCTCAATCGACCACTCCGTCTCAGGCTCCAGGATCGTCACGTCGTGGCCCATTGCGGCTAAAGCCCTAGTTAATCCTCGCAAGAAGTGTGCATTGCCGTTGTTCCAGTCTGAACGAAGCGTATGCGCCACGTAAGCGATGCGAAGTTTAGTCGGCATAGGCGACTGCTTCCTCGTGCGTACTTTTGACGATGAGCAACTGCTCATATAGCGCGATGTAAGCTTCGACCATGCGATCCGCCGACAACTCTAAGGCGCGCGCCATAGAGCGCATCCGCAACGCCTCAAGCTCTTCTGGTACATCACGCAAGCGCAACATAACGTCACTCAGCCGGTTGCCATCCTTGAAATAGATGGCAGCGTCGCCCCAGACCTCGCGCAGACTTGCAATATCTCTTGCCACCACACCACATCCGCATAGCGCAGCCTCCAGAGGAGCAAGACCGAACGGTTCGTAGATCGAAGTTGCAAGATATACACTGCTCCTTCGCAAATTACGAAGGACCTCATCCTCCTCCAGCTTGCCGAGAAACTTCACTGTCTTTAGCGCGGGTGCACGCTCGTCTTCAAAGTGAGCTTCTCCCACCACCCGCATCGGCATACAGATCTCGAACTCATCTAACACCGCAAGGCCCTTTGCCTCATCCCAAACCCGACCCACCGTTACCGCCTGTAGACGCCGCGGCTCACCTTTGCAGTCTGCCGCCAGGCTCCGCCCGTTGAGGATCACTCGTACCTCTGCTGGAGTGGGGAAGTTGCGGGCCAGTGCGTCGCGCATCCAGTGCGTCGGTGTCGCAATAAGATCCGCTCCTGAGATGCCTGCAGAAACCAGACGTTTATACTGCCGAAGCCAGCCTGAGTCCTCTATTCCATCAGGCCTGCATGCCTCCGCCCAACTCAGTACATCGCTATGCGCCGTCACAACCTTGGGAACTTCGACCGGCAAGGCCCCAAAGCAAAACTGATTTGTATGGATTATCTCTGCCTCAAACTCATCCGCCACGCGAAGCAGCAAGCTCTCGGCATCGAAGTACGCAGCGTGATTCCTTTCCATCCACTCAAGCGGCACACCTAAAGCTTCGTACCGGAACGCCGACCCGTACTGCTCTTCCGTCTCGAGAGCCCAGCACCGCTGTGCGCACGAAGGCATGCGCCCAAAGCTCACGAGCGCTGTAGCATGCCCCTGCGCCAGTAACCCCGCCGTCAACTCCCTGGTAAACGTCCACACCCCGCCGACGGTATCCGTCGTCAGCAGGACACGCATACCATCTCCTCGTCCATTGCTTCCAGCTGTTGCAAGGTCAGCGGTTGTTGATCCTGGATGTCGCTAAAGCCCTTGTCTACGAACAACTGCAGATAGAACTCATGTGCCCGCTCCCACGCGGTCTCATCTGGTTGCGCACCAAAGGTTGTCACATACTCCGGACTTCCTGGAAACGGGAACATTGGCACCGGCTCACTTACCCAGACACCCTTTGATTTTAGGTTCGCCTGCCATGCCGCCACCTGCACCGGATCGTCTTCACGCACTTTGATCAGGTTCGCCTGAACCCACGGTATTCGCTGCCGCGCATAGACCAAGAGCTCCGTGATCCGCTCCGTTGTGATGCGGCAGTTCTTGTTCATGGCATCCCGGCCTTCATCGGTGATGGATTCCACTCCGCACTCAAACGACATACAGTGGGCCCGTGCCAAGAGATCGATCGAAGCCTCATCCCATAGGTCGATCCGGGTTTGGAATCCAATCGCTATGGGCCTTTTTGCGATCTCTTCCAGCAGTTCACGCACCTGCTTGCCCACTCCGAATATCTCGTCGATGAAGTAGATGTACTCCACCCCACGCGCAATCAGGTGGTCGATCTCTGCCACAACGGCGTTCAGTTCACGCTCGCGATACTTGTTACGAAACAGGGTTTTGTTGCAGAACGTGCAGCTATACGGGCATCCGCGCGCGAACTCGACCTCCGCGCCACGACGCAGGTGGTCCGCGCCGTTCCCCGCAAAGATGTGATGCAGATGTGAGTGTTTCTCCACTGGATAGTCTGAATAATCGAGGGTCCCGATCGCACGCATATCGGTTGCGCCTAGTCCGGGTGTCGCGCTTATGCGCCCAGCATCATCGCGCCATACACAACCGGCAATCATCTCCCATGGCATCGATGCCAGTTGCGGCAGCGTCTGATCGGGCTCGCCGCGAAGCACGATGTCCGCGCCCGTTTTACGCAGCGTGGCCAGCGGCGTGACCGATCCATGCGGCCCAATCACAATTTTCTTCGATTCTCGGTCCAATGCGGCTATCCACTGTTGAGGTACACGGAGTTCAGGCTGAGGGCAGCGCCAGAACAGATAAGAGGGAGCGGTGGGAATAACGAGAAAATCTTCGTCAAACGAGTTAAGCCGCTGCCTCACCTGCTGCGGCGTAAGGTCTTCCATCCATGCGTCTACTAGCAACACCTCATGCCCGGCTTGACGCAGCACCTCACGCGCAGAAAGTAGCTCCAGCGGGAAGTGAGCCTCCGCGCAACCGAAGTAGGTCGAGCCTTCGAAGCTCCATTTCGGATTGACTAATGCATACTTCATGCGACCTCCTCCGCTACCAGACTCGAGCCTTCAACCTTGGATGTAACGCTCTCGGCTGCAACGCTGCGCTGCCCAGCGAGCAGCGCACGATTGCCGCTCCAGAAGCCATGAATCGCCTTGAGCGTCTCCACGCAGGAGCGCCTTGCCTGCCAGCCTGTATGCGCTGTTAGCTTGCTCGTGTCGGAGATATATAGCGGCTGATCTCCTGGACGAATGCCGTCGTAGCGCAACAAAGGCCTTATGCCAGTCTCATCGGCAATCGCATCCAGCATCTCGATGATGGAGATTGCCCTTTCCAGTCCGCCGCCCAGATTATAGATCTCGCCTGCAGTGTGTTCCTGCTCCCTGCGCGCGGCCATCATGCCGTCGATCAAATCATGCACATGCAAGATATCCCGCACCTGCAAGCCATCGCCATACACCGTGATCGGACGGCGTTCCAGCACCGAGTACAGGAAGTGCGCCACCCAGCCCTGATCCTCTGTCCCAAACTGCCGTGGCCCCGCGATGCACGACATCCGAAATACCACTGAGGGGAGGTTGTAGATGCGCGCGTAGTCGCGCACATACTGATCTGCAGCGCCCTTGGAGCAGCCATAGGGCGAATGAAAGTCCAGCGCCTCACTCTCTTTGACGCCGCGGAAGCTCTTATCGGACGCAACGTACCGGCTGCCCGAGGCCTGCACCGGCACCCCGTAGAGCGACCCGTAAACCTTGTTGGTGGAGGTAAACAGCAAGAATGGCCGCCTGCCGGACCGGCGAGCCGCCTCCAACACGTGAAATGTTCCCGCTACGTTCACTTCGAAGTCGGCGCGAGGATCGTAGATTGAGGTTGTCACGGCAACTTGTGCAGCCAGGTGATAGATCTCATCGGCATCGTGTGCGGCTTCACAGACCTCGTCGGCATAGCGTACATCTCCTTGCACAAACTCCAGCCGGTCGCTTGTATTAAGGCCCTGTAGCCAAGCTAGGTTATGCTCCACGCCCGGCCTGGAAAGATTGTCAAAGACGCGCACGCGAACGCCCGGCTCCCGCAGCAGCCGCTCCGTAAGGTTCGACCCAATGAACCCAGCGCCCCCGGTAATCAGGATTATGCGCTGCTTCCGATCCTTCATCTCTCCATGTCCTTTCTGCTCCAGCTTCTGACGCTCTCGCATTAGGCGGTCAACCCGTAGGTGCTCAGCTCCTGCAGCATGGTTTCCGCCTTATCGTCTGCCTCCTGATGCGCAAGCCACGCCGCCAATTCGCGGAAGCCCTCATCATGCGTGACCTGCGGCTCGTAGCCTAGGAGACGACGTGCCTTGGTCAGGTCTGCGAAGCAATGCCGTATGTCGCCTGACCGGTACTTCTGCGTGATCACCGGCACAAGGTCCGCTTTGCCCAGCGCCGCTGCCAGAATCTCCGCCACTCTGCGGATCTTGATGGGCTTGCCGCAACCGATGTTGATGACCTCGCCGTCGGATTCGGGCCGCTCCATCGCCAGCATATTTGCACGCACGATGTCATGCACGCTGACGAAGTCGCGTTGCTGTTCCCCATCCTCAAACACCAGCGGAGCCTGGTTATTGATCAGCCGGGCCGCAAAGATGGCAGCCACTCCCGTATAGGGATTGGAGAGCGCTTGACGCGTTCCATAGATGTTGAAGAAGCGTAACGCAGTTACAGGAACACCATAGGTGCGCCCGTAGATCAAGCACAACTCCTCCTGGTCCCGCTTGGAAAGCGCATAGATGGAGTTGATCTCAGAAGGCTTGGTCTCATCTGTGGGTTCGGGCTGAAGCACGCCGCCGCACGCGTCGCAATGAAGCTCCCACTTACCGGCCTTCAACTGGGATGCGGGACGTACTGGCGGAAAGGCCGGCTTCCTGCAATCACCGCACATGTATCGGCCTTCCCCGTAGATCGACATGGAAGAAGCCACAATCAGCTTCTGGATCGGGGTCTTTGTGTCCAAAATCGCCTGCAGAAGTTCCGCAGTGCCCTGCGTGTTGACGCTCATGTAGCGGCTGATCTCGTACATGGATTGTCCTACGCCTACGGTCGCGGCAAAGTGAAAGACCACATGCACGCTCTTCAACACTTCTCGCAGAAGGTTAGGGTCACGCACATCGCCCACGATCAATTCGACCCCTGGCGAGAGATAAGAAGGTGGCCCGTCGTGATGAACCTGGGGCGTCAGGTCATCGAGAATGCGGACGCGGTGCCCCGCTGCGAGAAGCCCATCTGCAAGGTGGGAGCCCACGAAGCCCGCGCCGCCAGTGATAAGAACCTGCTTCGACCGCTTAGCATCAATATGAGAGGTTGGGTTCATAGCGCGAATTCCTTGTCCTGTACTTCGTTCTCGGCAAGCAACTGTTGTTGAGAGGAAGGCGCGTAACGTGCGACGGCCCACGCTGCAAAGTTGGCGAACTGCTGGTTATCCTTCGGTGGGCTTGTGTGGTGTTCTTCGAGACCCAGATGAGCCGGCGTGAAACAAAGCGTCAGCGCAACGCGGAACGGTTCAAGGGCTTTCATCTGCCGGTCAAACCACTGCGTGGCATCAGGACGATAGGAATCCGCCCAACTCAGGCCTGTGCGCAGATACTGCACCCCGTGCTCACCCATCCACTGCACGGCGCCGTCCAGCCTAGGATCTTCAAAGTGGAACCACTGGCAGAAGCCTACGCTGCCGTCGGTGGGGAAGTGTTCCACGGACTTCTTCGGTTTGCCGTCTGAGCGAATCAGACCCAAGTAGTAGTGGCGATAGTAGGAAGAGCCTTCAGCCTCTTTGTGCCGGGTCTCTGCTGGCCAGCTTGGCGGCAGGTCGAAGAGGCTATACCAGTGGACGCGCTCGACGCGGTCTTTCAATAAAGCGAGCGTCCGTTGCACGCCGAACTCCTGCACCTCCTCGGCCCCAAAGCTTGAGACTCCGACCTCCGTCACCCAGATCGGCAGGCCGGTCACTTCATGCGCCTCAGCGATGCGGTCGGGCCATTCGTCGATCTGCCAGTGATTCCAGTCAAGAGGAAATCCATGCACACCGATGGCGTCGACATGCTCCAACACGCCATGCTTGACCATCAGGCGAAGGAAGTCGCAGTCGCAGGAGGACACTCCGCCCAGAACGATAGTGAGCTCCGGATTCGCGTTGCGAATGGCAGCCGAAGCTATCTTGACCATCTCCGCAAAGCGCGCCCAGTCAGGATCCAGTTTGAAGTTCCAGTGAGACAGATTGTTCGGCTCATTCCAAAGCACGATAGCTTCTACCATTAGGCAATCACCCTCTACCACCGCGTCACTGTCTCTGACGGGCTCACAACCTCAAAATTGTCTTGGGCATTGGGCTAACTAGGGGAGCGACCGTATCGGCTCGTCCTACCGAATTCCACTCGTAGATGAGCCCTTGGAATCCAAGTAGATGCTTAAGGTTGCCTTGCACCAACATCGAATGAAATGAAACACTCAGCCACGTTGCGCCTGGGGCATGAAGATCGACTTAGCGGTTTTTTAACTTGAGCGAACAAGAGAATTTCAACGAGATGCCAGAAACCGACGATCTTCCGCCTGTCGATGAAACCTCACCGGATTACAAAGCTGGTTTCCAGGCAGGCAAGGATCTCCTGCCCTGCGATGAATCGAAGTCCGCTCTGTGGCAACGGGGCTGGGCTGACGCAGAGGAGTAGCGCCAATGCACACCGGGAGTTTTGTGGACACACAGGATGTCGCTGAAGACTACAAGGCGTTTCTCGCTCACACCGCGAAGCGGATCAAAGAGCTTCGCCGCGCGCGCGGGTTAAAACTCCGAGACATGGTCGTCGTTCACGGATATCACGATTCCAACTTGATACGCATGGAACGTGAAGGAGTCGGGAGCGTGCAGGGATTGCTCCGCATCGCAAAGGCTTTTGGAGTGCCCATCACCACGCTCACTGCTGGCGTTGGAGATCACTTCGCAGAACCGTAACCTGCTTCAGGTTCTCTGCCCAAGAGGAGGTCTCGACTGAGATTCTGGTCGCCGATGGAGACATAGGGCAGATACTTTGATCAATCCTCGATGCAGTTGCAACAGGCGCGTCGGTGCTGCCAGTATGCATGCGCCTCAGGGGCGAACGTCTCATCGTCGGGCGGCCACTTTGAGAATTCGGGATGCAGGTCGCGGTACGCTGTCCAGATCTGCATGCCTTCCGAACAAGGAAAGAACGGCTCGATCCCAACAGGGAAGTCTTCATTATGTGGAAGGTCGCGGCAGTACTCCTCGGGAATCTCGTCCAGTAGATGGGCTCCTTCGGCATCGCGATACGTGACCATGCCCATCATTTTATAACTTCAAGATTCAGGACCTAAATTTCGGCAATTACAAACGCTCGGATTGCGCATCAAGGTTGATGCATCGACGGATGCATCTCACCAATCTATGTCAGTTCGAAAGCTTGCACTAGTTTGCTCCCTGCTCCCCTTGGTTACGTCGCCAATGATTGCAAATGCGGAACCTGTTCCTGTTCGCTACGTCGAAGGCTCCGTTCACGGCTATCTTGCCCTGCGTTCCCTGGACGGCAAACTGATCGCCGCTGGCGACCTGACGCAATCTGTACATAACGGCTTGCTGACTGCACGCTTGATCTACCGCTTCAAAGACGGGTCGATTGATGACGACACGGCTGTCTTCACTCAAAATGGCTACTTTCGTCTGGTGAGCGATCATCGTGTGCAGAAAGGCCCTGCCTTCCCGAAGCCGACAGACATGATGATCAGGGTGAAAACCGGCGAAGTCACCGTCCGCTACACGGACAAGGGTGAGGAGAAGGTAGAAACCACCCACATGGACTTGCCCGATGACCTCTCGAACGGAATCCTCCTCGATGTAGTGAAGAACATCTCTGCAGAGGCGGAGGAAACCCGTATCTCCTATGTCGCCGCTACGCCCAAGCCAAGACTCGTTCACCTCCTGGTTCGTTCCGATGGGATGGAGAAGTTTCGAAGTGCTGGTCGCATCAACCGTGCTCATCGCTTCAAGATCCACGTGGACCTGGGAGGCGTGACCGGTTTCATCGCTCCCATCCTTGGCAAGGAACCTGTAGACAGCCTTGCATGGGTCAGCGCGGAGGATGTGCCAGCCTTCATACGATCAGAGAGCCCATTGAGTTTAGAGGGACCCCTCTTCCGCACTGAGCTGATAAGCCCGGTCTGGGGCAACTCCTCACAGGAGACATCACCGCAACGTTCCAAGTCGAAGTAGCTGTTGCATGCCGCGTGCCGCTTCTTCTAGCTCTGCCGCTTCGTAAATAGCCGTGGCAGGGCCATGAGAAAACTGAACAGGATCGCGGGCAGAGCGGTCAGGTCGTGAGTGATGCTGGTTTCATCGATACCGCCGAGCATCGCGCCTTGCCGCATCGCATACCAACTAAAGGCCGATGCAAGTGCCGCAAGGACGAACGAAGAGATGAGGCCGCCTCCAAGATGGGGCGTACCTGCTAGACGGTGTATCGCAAACTGCACCAAAAGCATCGTTCCAGGCAAACCCGCCCAGACGACAAGTGCTGTAGCCCAGAGGGGCTCTGCCTTCCGCAGCTGCTGCGAGATAGCACCGATCAATCCGCCAGCAACCACAGCGAAGATAGCTTCAACTAACATCGCTTTGGTGGCGACCCAGCTTCCGGATCGCAGGTTTGTCACAAAGAACGTAGCTGCTCGGAGAGTGGCGCTGCAAGCCGCAGCTTTCCAACTCCAGGGCGGGACAAGTGTCGACACAGGGTGACTAACGATTTGCCAAAGAGCTTGAGCGAGGTTCTCTGGCGGTCCAGGTGATTTGCGGGGCATACGTAGGTGCTTTGATGCTCGACTGAACAAGCACCCTCAACGGGCCGGTCGAGGGGCACGTCAAAGAACAAGCAGCGCCTACTTATGACCCTTCTAAACCTAGAGCTCGCCATGAGACCCTTTGACGTTGAGCGGCTTGAGGCATAGCATCTATGTTATTCATTACAAACAGCTTAATTCTGATAGTAACCGTTAGGTATAGTCGACCTTGTAGCGGCTCGTTAGAGTGTCATGGTCTGGCAGATTGAGAGATCGAGCACTTCGAGGGTTTTGCCGCCCATAACGCTAGAAGTCACTTCACTGTAGTTTCGTGATCCTTCTGTCACCTACACGACCGTCAGCGTCTGTACGGTCTGATAACGTACGCGCCATTGAGGTAACGATGGCCGCAGATTTTGACATTTGCTCCGGGTTCTTTTCTGAAGCGCAGAAGAGACTTTTCAGTGGCTTCCCTCTCGCCACCATGTCCAGTCATGCCTGCGCGAAGTGCGGCAGACTCATATATCCCGAGCGTCTTGGGACGGATTGGGTGCCATCTATGCACAGTGCTAACTTCAATCAGCCTTGTGGCCCGATGTCTACGACACGTTCCCGCACCAATTAGGATCGGCTAAGTACTCGGCGATTGAGAGTTTAACGACTTAGGTAAACCTGTTGTGGGGTCAGCTTTAGAGTGCGTCGCAATGAGGTGACATGGCTGGCAACAACGAACGAATCGATGTAATCGCTGCAGATGTAATGGAGGGCGGCGGTCTCTTGATCCATTTTTCGAATGAAACAGCTACACTTTTCCAAGCACAATTTCTCTTCGATGCGCGGGATCAAGACGGCAACGTGCCGATTGTCGAAGAAGGGGATGAAGTTTCGGGAGTGCTAAACGATTGAGAGCAAATTATGCAAGACGCTGAAGCAGGAAAGGTCGTCAATGTCCTGGTTTATGGTCGTGACCATCGCTTACTCGAAACCCGTCGTTGGGTTCTGGAGCAAGCGGGGATGAAGGTCATTACAGCGACGGAAGGTTCTCATGTAGAACAAACTTTGGCTACCCAGTCCATTGATATCTTCATTCTGTGCCACACGCTGTCTCCTGAAGAAAGCGACGCTGCTCTCCTGATCGCAAGCGTTCTAAGACCCGAGATGAAGAATCTTGTCCTCACGGCTAACACTCCCCTCGGCTCTCTTGGTTCCCACGAGCAAATTGTCAGTGCTTTTGAGGGGCCGCGAGGGCTTCTTGCGGTCGTGGAACGGCTCCTCACGGCAGATCCGTCTGAGCGTTCGATCGAGGACTAGTCCCTCGCTTTTGTCGCATACATGACAAAGACGCCATCTTCTGTATTCTACAAGTGTTCCGGAGAGCGCAATTTGCATAACCGACTTGGGCGCGATAGGGATGAATAGCTTGTGAAGACCGCTATGTTGGAAGCATGGAAGCAGGAACACGCCCGCTTTGAAATAAGGGCCCGGCACCTCCGAGATGATCTGTATACCCTGAACGCTCAAAAACAACTCTTTACTCGAGCAGACGACATCAACAATGCAGATCGGATCTCCGCACTCATTGAGAGCAAAGAACTTGAAGTGACTGCCCTTGAAACGCTGGCGCGTAATGCCAAGCAGAAGGTCGAGAATATATCGTGAGCGAAGAGAGTATCCGCTGAAGCTTCTAAACCCTGGCCCACAATAATCAATCCTATGAAAACTCCATTTTCTCCCCATCTTCTTGCAGCGGAGAGACTGAATGGCGGCGTTATCATCACGTTCGACGATGGAAAGTGCGCAGTTTATTCGGCCTCTCTTCTGTACGCCACGTTAGATCAGGCTATTGTTGTTGAAGACGAAGACTCAAGCGGCCACCCTCGGGTGGCTGCTTTACCTTATGCGATGACTCCTCCACTTATCTGTCATCCAACCCCAACTTTCGAGTTGGCCTCAAAGATGCTGAGGTGACAGAAAATGGCTGAAGGTTACTCGCTTGTGAAAACGGTTGTACAAGTTCTCAATGACGGAGGAAAAGGTTTTACCGACCTAGGAGAGAAGCTGAAGAATCCTGAGTCGAAGGCATTTTTTTTACATGAAGCCACGCACCGCGGCGCCTTTGCCAAGGAACTTGAAGCGGAACTGGCCCTCGCTGCGGGCGATACGAAAGATATTGCCGGAACAGTGGGCGGAGCAATTCACCGTACCTGGGGCGATTTGAAGGCGAGTCTTGGCGGTTCAGACCACACGCTGCTTGAAACAGCAGAACAGGGTGAGGACGCTGCGAAGAAGGCCTATAAAGAGGCGTTAGAAGCTACGGACTTGCCATCTACAAAGATTCGCCAGCTGCTTGTGACGCAGCAAGCTCACATCCAGGCCTCTCACGATAAGGTGAAGGCATTGCGCGACAGTACAGCAAGCTAAGTATTCCGAATCGTCTACGGGCCACGACTAAGGTCGTGGCCCGATAAGCATCCTTCGTGAGTTCACGATTTCCGAAGACGGCTAAGCAGGAAGAGATATCTTAAAGACCGTGCCGCTCTTGCCGGGCCGAACACTACTTCTCATGCGAATGCTCCCATGATGCCGCTCAACGATCTTCCTTGAGAGGGCAAGTCCAAGCCCGGTTCCCCGCTCTTCTTTGGTTGTAAAGAACGGTTCGAAGATGGCTTGATGATGCTGTGCAGGGATGCCCGAACCATTATCTGCAATCACAAGATCAATTTCATGACCGCGCTTGCGGGTGCGTAGGCGGAGAATACCGGTTGCGGGTAGCGCGTCCAGTGCGTTGCAGATGAGATTGGAAACGACCTGAAGCATTTCGCCGGGGTAGACGCTCACTGTCAGGTCTTCAGGAAGATCCTTGATGAGATGGATCTTGCGAGAGTCGATGGTCCGTTGGTGAATACGCAATCCAGTCTCTGCGAGGAGAGCGAGGCGCGTAGGCTTCGGCATTGGGGTTGATCGTGCAAAGCCCAGAGTGTAGCTCGCGATGTCTCGAAGAATTACCATCTGTTCCGTTGCCAATTGCATGTACTCGTGAACCTTGATCGGATCGTCAGCCTCTTTGTCCGCGAGGTAGGTCAGGTGTCCTAAAGCTTCGAGAGGATTTTTGATTTCATGCATGACCTCGAGAGCAAGCTGGCCCGTCGTTGCTCTCTCCTCCGCTTTCCTGAGAGCTTCCACCGCAATTGCCAGCTTCTCCTGCACATCCGATATGGTCGGCTCACCCATCAAAACTCTCCAGGTTGACGGCTCTGGAAAGAACACCGTTGACGGTGCCATGGATCGGAGATGCTCTCCGCAAACCAGTGTCCTTGAGTCGGATGCCAATTTGCTTCTGAATGTCGTTTACGGCATAAGGAACAAACCCCCTCGAGACCTCTAAGAGGCTCTGGAGAGGACTTCCTCTACGGAGGAGATGAGCGTCTTGGCGTCGACAAACGGGCTGATAATCTTTGCACCCTCGCCCGCCGTGTCCACAGGATCATCCGTCAGGATGAGAATTTGCTTGTTCGGCTGCAGGGCGTGGAACCTCGTCAACGCCACCCTAACTTCTTCCGGGTACAACGTATGGCACAGAACCATCAAATCAACGGGCCGTTGACCAAGGACTTCTTCCAGCCCTGAAAGATCGGATGCGACTTCTGTTTCAAGCCCGGTAGTCTCCAGCACCCACGCACGGGTTTGAAGGAGGGTAGGTTCGCAGCCATAGATCAAGATTAGAGACATAGCTAGACGGTCTTACTATCAAACTACTCAGAATCCACAGTTGTCTCAGTACGCTGCATGACATACCTCCGGAGTGTCCGGTTCTAGCGGAGTCTCCTTGAGCCGCTGAACGAAAGAAGCAAGTTTATTCATCAATCTCCTCCCTCACGTCAACTTTTAGATTTTGCGTTTCTATTTTTTAGGTATTCGCTATGCGGTACCGGGGATGCCGGTAGGGGGATTTCTCTTCGATCTGCAGAATTTCGTTATAGCCTGCTCTCTCATCGTCGTAGACAAACGCCAGCCCCAGGCTATCGAATTTCAGGAAGAATTCTTCCCAAGTCAGCATTTTGACGTCGACACGATCCCTGGCCTGCTCCCCAAGCATCATGCGCAGCTCTGCCGGCTCATGATCGAGCACATGAGGCAAGAGTTCCGTGGGTACTACCTTCCAAGACTCAGCCCAGATACGAATTTCGTTGTGATTGGTCGTCGGGCCTGATATCGACATCCTTGTCCTCCATACGATTGTGCCCACTTGCATTTCGAGAAGTTCGATGCACAATACACGCGTTCCGATCCTTCTTCAACTCGTCTTCACCATCGAGGAAAGAGGAGTCTAATAGGGCCAGAAACAAGGAGATACCCCAACGATCGACAACCGCAGCCAAGGAGTAAATCGATGCAGATTCTGGTCAATAGTGACAAGCACATCGTGGTTCACCGCAAACTGTCGCATTTCGTGGACATAGAGATCAACCGCATTCTCAACCGGTTCAATCCGCATCTCACTCGCGTGGAGGCTCACCTCAGCGATGAACACGCCTTCAAAGCGGGGCCACGAACGAAGCGGTGTCTGCTCGAAGCGCGACCCAAAGAACACCAGTCGCTCACCGTCACAGCGGACTCTCCTGATTTGCTAATTGCCGTGACCGGAGCTGCTCACAAGATGCAGCGTCTCCTCGATTCAACCTTTGGGCGGATTGAAGAGAAACGTTCTGTTCTGGCAGTGGAGTAGTTCTCAGGAGATTCGGTGGATGGCTCCCATCCATCCGCCATTCTTTTTGTAGTAAAAGCTTGATTACGCGTAAAGCCTGCGAGCCGCACCAAGTCGTAGAAGTGCGAGTTGATCATCCGCAAGATCGATCTCCTCGCAACATGCCGGTGTTTGCGACGGACCGAGCGCAATGTGGACAAGGAGCTTCAATGCGGCTTCCACGTCAGCGGAAAAACGGGCATGGCTGGCAAGTCGCAAGAAGACTTCTTCGTCTTCATAGATGGCGATGACATGATCTGAGCTTCGACCGGAGCTCGCGGTGATTCTAAGAAGACCGTCGCTCGTTTTGCTGAAAGCCAATTTATAAAGCATCGTGATGATCGTACCGTTGGCAGGAACACTTGGGATCGTTAAGCTCTGTCCACGATCTGAGGGCTGACTCTGTTTTATACGCAGTGGACACAACTCGCGTATCGCTTCTTCCCAGCTCTGCCAGTACCATCCACGCAGTGCCTTCACGTCGTTGAGAGCAGGTACGAATGAGGTCGTACGAGGTTTGGTCGTCTTCGTCTCCAGAGACAAGTACTTCCCGTCGTCCGCAGGCTGATGGTTGCGGATGGGTTTGTGAGTGTTTCGTGAATTCGAGACGATATTAGCGGAGAACCCTCTGGACCTGCCTACGCTGCAAGGGGCTCTTCAGGTATCGGTGAAGGACTCAGGATGCCTTCTTTGAAGCGAACGACGTTATCGGCCTGGGGCCCTTCGCGCCGTCGATAATGTCGAACTCCACGCGATCGCCTTCTTTGAGGGATTTGTAGCCTTCAATCTGGATGGAGCTGTAATGGACGAAGACATCGGGACCATCATCACGCCCCAGGAAGCCAAACCCCTTTGCGTTGTTAAACCACTTTACGGAGCCTGTGTACTGTGCCATGGGAGCATCCTCTCGATGTGCGTTCAAAGGTTTCTTCTGTCGACTACTCCAACGTAATCCTCCATTCACCATTGCTTTGTAGTCCAACGGACATAGAAAGCGTAGTATTTTGAGTACTGTCCTCCCGTCTGAAGCTCACGCAGGAAAGAGGTTGAGCGCTCTCATCCGTTCAGAACGCGAGACCAACGAGCATGACGACGTTCAAGAACTCTCTGCTGCAGCGGTTCGATGCTGAGATCATCGGTCGCCTGAATCTCCACACAGTAGACCTTCCAGTAGGTCGCGAGATCGAATATCCAGGCAATCACATCGACAATCTCTTCTTCCTTGAGGAAGGCATCGCCTCGATGACGGCGACCTTTCGCGATGGCATACAGGTCGAGATCGCTCTTGCGGGATTCGAAGCAGTCCTCGGGGCATCATCCATGATGGGAACAAGACGTAGCCTTAATCGGGTCTATATGCAGGTTGGCGGTCACGGCTTCAGTTGTCCGATCGATGCAGCTACGATGGAGTTTAAACGCGGAGAGAAGTTTCAGGACCTTACACTTCGTTACCTGCAGGCTCAGTTCATTCAGTCGTCGCAGACTGCAGGCTGTAATGCGAGACATACCATCGAGCAGCGACTCGCGCGATGGCTTCTCCTCTGTGCCGATCGCAATGGCGGACGCATCCTTCCCCTTTCCCATGAGTTTCTGGCCGATATGCTGGGGAGCTCTCGGTCTACGGTGACCACCGTAGCCATCCATTTCCAGCAGCAACATCTTATTTCGTATTCGCGCGGGAAGATCACCCTGATCGACCTGCCAGGACTCGAGAAGCTCTCCTGCGAGTGCTACGCAGTAGTACGCGACCATTTGAGCAACTACGCGGACTCCTATGAAGGCTTTGGCAAGAGTTGATCTTAGGTATGGCGGACACGGATGGAAGCCTGTATGTCTCTTGGCACACACAATAACATCGACTCGCGATGTATAAGGCTAAGTACAGGTTGCTTCCGGAATAAAGAAAAAAGAGCTTGTTCTTTATGCTGCGGTAAGACCGCTTGATGCGGTCGCTGTGAACGAGGGCCCCATGTCGAAGCAACTTCCCTATGTAGTAGTCGTCGATGACGAGTGGGTCATAGCTGAGACTCTCGCGGCCATCCTGAACAAGAGCGGTTTCTCTGCCGCTGCGTTCACAGATCCTCTCAAAGCTCTCGAGAGTGCTGGCATCAAGCCGCCAACACTGCTTATCTCGGATGTCATGATGCCTCAGCTCTCTGGAGTAGAACTCGCGATCCAGATGAAGGCACTGTGCCCCGACTGTAAGGTGTTGCTCTTCTCCGGGCAGGCGCAGACAGCCGATCTACTGAGGTCCGCTCGCAACGAGGGGCACGACTTTGATTTACTTGCCAAACCTGTACACCCAAGTGATTTACTTCGTAAGATTAGAGAACAGGATTCCACCTGAGATCTGGAAGCCTTAGTTCCCTCTCACACCTCTGAGTGAGGGCACAATTCTGATGGGGTGGAGGCGCGAAGAGCTATGAGTGTTTCATTGAAAATACCTCCAAAGAGCCAGCGAAGACATCATGGCAGCGAATTCTTGTTTGTGTCGGTCCCTTGTGTCGGCTTTAATTGCCACTCCCTTTCGCGCCGTCTTCGGTTGCGGCCTCACTGACCGGAATGCTATGTGTGCTAGGCACCCAAGCGGTTCCCTGTCTTTCCGGATACACCAGCTTCCCGCATACGTCGCAAGCCTTGGGGGCCATGGTAGAGATCGGGAAACTGCTGAAGAGTAGCGTCTGGGACGCGGTGAATGTGCCTGGACAAATTTCGTGTTTGGACGCCATCAGTGGCCTCGTTAGGTTCGTCTCAGGCAATGCTAAATACGGCACGCGACAATCCACGTAGGCTGAGAGACATAGAGCGAGCAAATGGGTCGGCCCACAGCGTTTCCTGTTCTCTCGCTGCAGTCGCCATCACGGCCATTTCATCTTTCTCACTCATGCAGGCGGAACATGAGCCATTTATTTGAAGCAAGCAGGCCGCGGGTTCACCAGAAGCTATGCGTACGACAGCAGACCGACAGAGCCCGAGGAAATCGGTACGGTAAATCTCATGGAAACCCCATCAGCGCCCCGCATCGTGTCTGCAGAGCGTCTGAATGGCGGCGTTATCATCGCGTTCGAAGATGGCAAGTGCGCAGTCTATTCAGCAGCTCTCCTGTACGCCACCTTCAGCCACGCTGAGCATGTGATCACCGAACCTGAGTGAGACTAATGGACGATCCGGATGAATACGCGATTACCTCGACGAGTCGTCGGCAGGTAAGATCCGTACAAATCGCTCCCTAACTACGTTGCTCCAAATAAGTGGAGATCAGCGTAACTACTATTTAGAACAATCGTAACCGACACAACTCGCATATCAAAATGGAAGTCTCACTTGTATGTTCTGTAAAACGAGCAGGTGTGGTTCCGTTATCACCACTTTGCGAGAGTTGCAGGCACCTCTCCCTTATGCACGATTCAGACTCGTTATTGCGGCTCGCTTGCGGTCTACTCGCGAATTCGGATGCCTCCGATTCCTGGAATTCCTATACGGTGTCTGCGTGCATCGACGGTCTCATACTGACACTCTCAGCATCGGACCTATGTGTAGTCGCTTTACGATGTACCGATCTTCAGGAGTTAGCCGCGTTTGAGGAGCAACTTCTGACGCACTGGAATCTCCTCGTGATGCATCGGGCTGGGTGTCTTAGCTGTGGTGGTTCGAAGTACCTTGAGCGGAAGAAGCGTGTCAACTAAACGACAATCGTGAACACTCCGACACTGCAGTTAGATTCGGCACAGCGTAGCGTGTTCCTTTGCCCCACTATTCCGGGCGCTCCGCAGGAGAGCTCTAGGCGTTCCAGGAATGTGCACTTCGAGACATTGGTGCTATCCCGGCTAACACTGAGCGGTGCCTTAAGAGAATCGAGTAACTATCTGGCAAGGCTATCAATGATAAGAACGGCACGTTGAACGCGACGGCAAGAACAAACCAGGTATGTATGATGGACGACATTACTAATGGATACACGAGAGTAACTTAGCTTCATGAGCGCAATGCTTTCGTACTGGGGAATCAAATACAGAACGTGCGGCATGAAAGTAGCTTTTGGAACTTTCGAGCCAATCCACACAAGCCTTCTTCATGTTTCGCTTGTGACGGGAGTTTATCGCTGCAACGCAAGACACCGGCATGTTTACTACTTAGAGGATGAGAGCCACTTCACATTAGCTGAATCGATCAGCGAAGACACAATGGAAGGTAATCGTTGTTTGTATCGATCTCTCGCATCGGCCCTGATTGCGGATTCCTTTCCGCGCAGATCTGTAGTGGACCAGCGGAGCAGGCATTCTTCGCCGGAAATTGTGGCATAAGGTGTTGAGTCAACCTGTCTGCGCCATCCAAGATGAATCAGTAAACATACTTTGTAAGTTCAAAACTTGGCGGTGCCTATGGCTCCGATAGCGATCATCAAGGATCTCGACCAGTCACACCGATTACTCGAATTGGTTGTGGTTCATGCAAACGACGCCATCCTGATTACAGAGTCAGAACCCCTGGACTCTCCCGGTCCGCGTATCGTGTAAGCCAATCCGGCGTTCACGAGGATGACCGGCCGCTCGGCCATCGGTCGGCCGAAACGACGGAACGCTATCTCGGTTCACGCCAGCGCCTCGCCTCGGCCGTCAAGGACAAGATTGGCCTGGAACCAGATTTGGGAGGGCCATAGGCGAGATTGCCGAAACCACCGACTTTACGGCAGCGTCGCTAAAGCTGCTGCCACTCGGAGCAAACATGTGCTGCATGGTGTCTAAACCGCTATGAGGCTTCTTGTGCTTTCTTTGGTGCTCGCCGCAGTCATTGCGGCCGCTCATGGCCAGAAACGGCCCCAGACTCAGCTTCCCTGTCCATATTCTGGTGTCACGCTGCGGGATGGTTCAGGTGAGATTGTTCGCTACACATCGAAGGAGATGAAGGCCAGAGCCGTGGCAAAGCGTGACATAGATGACAGCCTGAAGCAGGTGGATTTTCGTGAGACGACGATGGTAGAGCTGCTGGTCGGCTCCGATGGTTCAGTCATCTGTGCAAAGACCATGAACGGACTACCTGGGTTCAGCTTGAGGATCGAGCAGGCTCTTAAAGCTTGGAGATTCCGCCCAGTGACCTCGGATGGGCACCCGGCAAGCTATGTGGGGCATGTCCAGTTTTGGCTCTGCAATGAGGCCTGCGGGACAGCAGGTAACTCCATGACGCTCCTCAACTGACCCGAACGAAACTGAGTTCGCGAGAAACGGCATTGGCGGAAACAACGTTCGGCAGGTCGCAAAACGTCGTGATTGCCGAAAACACCGACTTTGGAGGAGTGTCGATTCAACGGGGTGGCCACTCCCATTTGGCTTGTCGAAGATAGTGGCCCCTTCCAGAGTTGTCTCGCCGAAAGACTTTACCAGCTGTAAACGGCGGCAGCCTTGCAGTTGCTGCAAGGCTTCGATAAGAGACTGTGCGTGTGAAACAACGATAATCTGACTTCGCTCGGAAGCCGAGGCGATGAGTCTTGCCAATGCAGGTAAGAGATCCGGATGAAGACTTGTCTCCGGCTCATTCAGCACCATCAACTCGGCTGGGCGTGGCGTCAGCAGGGCAGCCGACCAGAGAAGGAATCGCAAAGTTCCGTCGGATAGTTCCGCCGCTGAGAGCGGACGCAGCAAGCCATGCTGTCGCAGCAGGACTTCAAAGCGGCCAGTCTGCACCTCGATGTGGATTCTGCTTCCAGGGAACGCATCGTCGATCGTTCGATGAAGAGCCTCCTCATCGCCCACCTCCAGGATGGTTTGAAGCGCAGCCGGAAGATCGGTTCCGTCGTTTTTCAACACCGGCGTGAACGTCCCGATCTGCGGAGTGCGAACCGGGGAAGACATATCCGTTCGAAAGCCGTCGTAAAAACGCCAGCCCCGGATCACCTCCCTCACCTCCAGCATCTCAGGGGCGCGCTGCGGATCGGCGATGCTGGCCAGCATACTATCCGCGGCATTGAGAGCCTTTGTCAAACAAACTGGCTCTTCATCCCGGCGCGATGGGAGTGTGACAAGGTTGTTCCTGCGTTCGACAAGAGCCGACGCACGCCGGTACACCTTGCCGTGCCAGATACACTCCCGTTTGATCGCAGGATCCAGAGAAAACGCTGTTGCTGGCGGGGGCGGATAACCAAGTTCGATGCTGTATCCGTAAGTGGAGCCGCCGAAACCCAGCTTAAGACATGCCGGTCTGCCGCCAACTGTTCCTTCTACCCGATACTCTCCCTGTCGGACAGCGCGCGCGATCGTCTCAGGTCCCGCCCATAAAGTGGAAGCGAGTCCGCCTTCTTTGGCAAGGGAGGATACGACGGAGTTCAATGCGGCATCGCCCAGCAGACGCAAGGCACGATACAAGCTCGACTTTCCACTGCCGTTGGCGCCCGTCACGATGTTGAGACGATCGAGCGGCAGCAGCAGATCACGAAGTGAGCGGTAACCGGAGATGGCAAGCGTTGAGATCACAAAGTTAGGATAATGGCCAGTTCGTGCAAAACGGCGTTTTCGCCAATAACGACCTAAGTTGCCGAAAACACCGACTTGTAGGGGATTGCGTGTGGACGCCCCTCCTGCACGTCTGGATAGAATGAATAACCATGACTTTCCTTCGCACGGCGACCCGGCGCATCATGAGTGATGGCAAGTCAAAGAGTTCGCTGTGGCCACTGGTGTCTTTTCTGCTCATTTGTGCGGTCTTCTTTGGCTATCGGTCGACGGTCGAAGGGGGTTCCGCGAGCAGACAACAAACCAGCGTAGGAACTATCTCACTGTGTGAAGAGCGCGGGCGCGGACACGAAAATTATTGCCACTACACGTTTTTGGTTGGCGCTGAGCAATACGAAAATGTCAATACAGGCAGCCGGGGACTCAGATTCGGTCAGATCGTTACGGTTTACTACGACGGAGAAGACCCCCGCGTCAACGCACTACAAGCCTTTTCAAAGCAAAGGCGCGGAAACCAACGGACGGCTTACATCCTCCTCGTTGTACTCGCCGCGGTTCTCGCATTTGTTCTTTGGGACAGAGCTCCCCACCAGATCGATTCAACCAAGCAGACTCCATGAAAACGGCGTTTGCGGCAATAACGACTCGTTGCCGGAAACACCGACTTTGCGGAAATGTCACGAGTCCGCACGACGCGGAACAATCAAACACTAGAGGGCTCGGTTAAAAGAGATCGCGCAGCGTGACGTCGTATGCCCGTGAAGTCTCGTCGCGCTGCACCTGCAGATGAAGAATCGTGCCGACGGCCTGCTTGAAGAGTGGTTCGTTCGGGTCGTCGGATGGCTTCATACCATTGATCGTGAGGATGCGGTCTCTCGGCTTGAGGCCCGCAGCCTCAGCGGGGCTCCCTGGGAAATGGCGGCCAGCAGGCTCCACCACAAAGTGGCTACAGCGGCATGGCCTCCCAGATCCTCGGCAAACTTCTGTAAATGAAGTTCGCCGATCCCTAGAGAGGCGTGTAAATGCATATCCTGCAAAACGATAAGTGCAATCCGGCGAATTCGCCAGAGGCTTAATGCTCGGATAAGTAGCTGCAAACGTCTTTTGCCTTACTGCTCACCGCTTCGCATGGGAAACGAACAGGACTGATCCCTTCCGATTGATGACACGAGCTTCTCCAGAGGCAAGCTCCACAATGAAGTCAGCCTGCTGCTTATTTTCCGTGAAAGGAACGGAAGAGCAGCGCTTGGAAAGCTCTGCCATGACGCCGGGAGCCGTGTGGTTGTCGCTTTCACGGCCATTCGCCGCATTGGAATAGGCTTGAACATTTCCGGCCGTGCTTACCTGATCCAGCAAGTAAACCTTGTGTTGCGGATGGTGTGCAGCCTGGAACATCATCATTGCGACCAGGATGTAGTTCATAGTGTTTCTCCTAGAAGTGAGGTAAATGGCTTAATCGGAATGGTCAGATCGACCAACCGGCTGACGTTCTACGACCAGGTGCTCCCGCTTCAGGGTTACGACCTGTGTATCTCTCCGTTCCGTATCCCGCTGCGTGACACGGATCTCTTCTTTCAATACCAGCTGCTTGGTCAGGATCATCTGCTCTTCGACAAGCGGGTAGATCGTCACGCTTCCCTCCTGGCGCACCTGAGGTGCAAACTCGACGGGTTGATTGAGGACGATGCGTTCGATGTCAAAGGTACGTACAGCAAGGGGCTCGTTCAAGCTTTCCTGGTACTCCTGCACCACCTTACGCAAGGTCACTGCGCCCGTCGTCATGGTGCGTTTCTCGATATCAAGGCGCTCCTCCACGATGGGAATCAGGATAGCTTCCGGGTTCCCCTCCGACTCGGTCGCAGACCTGTCCAGTGCCACAGGTGCCAGCTGGGTTGTGAGGAGACGAATGACCTTACCATCAGGCATCCAGAGTTCGGTATAGGGTTCCTGAGGATTGAGGTTCCCAGAGACAACAAGAATGTTTCCGTTTTTCGAAGACTGAGGGTCAACCTGGTTCATAGTGTCCGATCTGTACAAACACCATAGGCCGGACAGTATGCCCGGCCTATGGGTTGGGTAACTTCCGACCTAATAGCGATCCTTGGAGACGGTCTCGCCTTCGACCTCCTCCACGTCCACCTGAGTCTTACGGACGGAATCATGGATGGCCTGGGTATGCTCCGTGCTCTGCTTGCCGACGAGAACTTCCTCGACAACCCGAGCCGTCTTGCCAACCACTGCCTCTTCCCCTGTCGCATTCAGCTCGATGACGGAACCCGAACCTGCTGCAAAATCGGCTGCCGTAGCTGGCCGGTTGACCGCGCGACGCTCCACATTGATCTGCTCGTCGCGAAGCGTAACGTCCGCTTCGACGGGACGCTCGACTACATGCGAGTAGATCCGCACACCGCCGCGATCCACTTCGCGCTTCCCAACAACAAGCTCTTCTTCGATGATCGGGATTGCGGTACCTTCCGCTGCAACATCTGAACTTTCAGAGTATGCGGGCTCAGCAGCCTTATAAGCAGAACCGCCGTTCTCGATGTCACGAGCACCATGCTGCTTCAGCAGCGCTGCTACCTCGGCGGCTTCATCATCGGCCACTGTGGCCGCAAGAAGCGCTCCACCGGCGTTCACGCCCGTCGCGTAGTGATGGTGCGCATGCTCGTCGCCACCCGAAAGGGAACGGAAGAAGTGGCTGATCTTCTCACCAATGCCGGTGCCGCCGCCGCTACCAATATCCGTGTAGTCCTTGTCGTTCGCCGTTGCCGTGGCACCATCTGCTACATCTTCAGAGTCATCATTCGCAACGACCTTGATGTCGCTTGAACTGTAGCCGTCAACGACGAGAGCCTGCTTTACCTGTGCTGCCTGTGACATGCTGCTGAAAAGTCCTACTACTGTCTTCGACATAAGGATCTCCTGAGAACCGGCCAAGTTCGCCGGTATGGTTGAGTGTTACTGCTGTGAAAAGAGTTCGACGCGGCGGTTGTCCGCTTCGCCGGAAGCCGTTGCGTTGGTATCGACCGGCTTAGCGGGGCCAAAGCCCTGTCCGGTCAAACGGGAACCATCAATTCCCTGCCCTTTGAGGAAGTCCGCGACAGCCATCGTTCTCTGCTGTGAGAGAGTGGCGTTATGCGGAAGCGTTCCCGAACTATCGGTAAACCCTTCCAGTCTCAAGTGAGCGTTGGGGTTGGCCTTCATAGCTGTAGCCGCTTGCTGTAGGGTCGCTTGACCTTCAGAGGTAAGCGTCGCCTTATCTGTATCAAAGTGCACGGTGCCAAGATCGGGCAATGCAGCAACGGGAGTACTTTGAGCGGGCACGGCAGAAACAGCTGCGGGTTCGTCTTTATGGTGCGTGAGGAAGTAAGCGGCCAGAAGTGCCAGAAGTAGAAGCGGAAGGAGCCATGCCCAAATGGGAAAGCCCTTCTTCTCTTCGTAGATTTTGACGCGGTCGGCCATGGAGGTCTCCTAAGAGTCGGTTCGTGCAGATAGGAATTCTGCTTAGTTAGCGGTTCGTGAGCGAAGCACTACGGGTCTCTTCGGAGTCGATCTCTTCGAGCTCAACCTCGGTGTGGCGAACGGTGTCCTGAATGTGCTCGGTACGCTCTGTCGCCTCTTTCCCGACCCGGACTTCCTCGACCACAAAGGCCTTTTTTGTAATCACGGCTTCTTCCGCTGTCTCCGTAAGCTCAATCGTCTGCTCTCCCTGCAGAGCAAGATCCTCTGGAGTCACAGCACGATCGACAGGGCGCCGATCGATCACGACGTGCTCCTCGCGAAGGTTGACCGATTCCTCCACAGGAATGTCGATGACGCGACGATAGACCCGCACGCCACCCTGATCGACGGTCCGCTTTCCAACGACAAGTTCTTCGTCGACGATTGGAATCGCAGTCTCACCCGTGGCCGCAACCGCAGTCTCGGTTGCAGGGGTGTTATCCACGACCGCTTCATCAATCTTGCCTGCCTTGTGGTCACTAAAGACGCCCTCCACCGCGCTGACGTGCGAAGTGACGGCCTTCACGGCGACAATGATCCCGCCTTTACGTAGACCTTCAAGAAGGTGCTGTTCGTCGCGTGCGGGAATGCCTAGCTCCTTGAGGGAAGACATGGCAATTTCTTCTGAGCCATAGTTGTCAATACGAGAGATAGAGCCCTGGGGGACACCCGCTTTCAGCAGATCAGTCAGCGCGGAGTCGGCCTGATCCGAGTGATGAAACAGGCAAAGTAAGGTCGTTAGGTCTTCGTTCAAGGCCATGGAGTCTCTCCAGATAAAGTGTTCGTGCCGTACCGATCAACGTGTGCAAACTCGAGAAGCGCTTTACATCGGTACGCGGTTTTACTAAGAGCGAAAGCAAACTTGGGAACGGCTAGCATTGTGGTGACGAGCTACCTTCGGATCAATACCTGCAGCAGCTAAGCCAAGCGGTAGGGTGCAGCTACGATTTTCGGGGTTGCCAGGTGAACAACGAATCCCTCATGAATGCTGAGGAATGTTTGAAATTTCAGCCTCATCAATGATTTATCCAGCGTAGTAAAAACTCGTAGACGAACCGTCAATCTAAGCGGGACTTGTGCCGAGTGGTTGGGCGATGCCGCTTAATGAAACCCAGGGCTAATCTGCTCTATCCGCCAGATTGGGCCATATTCGTAGAGCGGTCCTTCCTCTCGCACGAACGCCGGAGGTGTGCCGCTTTGCAACCAAATATGGTAATCATCGGGCTGTTTCCCGATGATGGGTGCAACCACTCCAGCCACGCCGCCGAGCTCTACATGAATGGTGAAGTCTGTGGCCTTCCGATGAAGGCTGCCAACGGTGAAAGGTAAACTCCCCGTCGGTTTGATCGAAAGATGAACCAGGCGCGCCTTCGCTCCTGGAGAAAGATAGGAGATCTTCGTCTCTGGGGTCGATGGCAGGATGTTGAGCAAGAGAATGGGCGGCAGACCATTTGAAACATTTGGAGGAAGATCCATATGCTCCTGGGTGACCTTTCCGTCCTCAGCTCGGAACGTCAGGTTCCCAGTCACTCCATCGATCAGAAAGTCGATTGGTTTGGGAAAAAGAAGGACCATGTTGGATACGGTGATCACTGACAAGGTGAAACACGCGGCTCTGCGTAAATACGGTCGTGTCGTCATCGATGGAGCCGTCTTTGAAGCGAAAGATAAGCCGGGACGTTACACGGTTACCATGGACAACCTGAGTTGATTCGCCTGTGGCGATCGTCGCCCCATCAAGAGTCTTGAGAGCAAGGAATCCATGACTAGAACCCTGACCGTATCGCACGGGAATGGGTTCGCCATAGCTCCTGTCCAGAAGGAAAGCGGCAATAAGCGCGGTTGTGCCGAGAAGACGAAAGATGGAAGCCAGCATGAAAGCTCCTTAACCCGAAACCTCTACCAGGGTTGAACGTGAACCTCTAGGATTCGAGTTGATCAGTTCCCTTCTCTGTTCCCTTGGAAGAGCTGAACCAGTTCTGCCCTTTGGATTGCGCATCTTGAAATTTAGCTGGATTTGTTTGTGGCCGTTCGTCTGCTGCTCACGCCGCGCAGAGCAGAGGAGCGATAGAGCTTTCCACATTTGGATTGAAGTATTGCTGTCTTTCCATGATTACCATCGCCGCCGTGGGCTTGGGGAGTGTGGAACACGCCGGCAGCGTCGGCGTCTTCCAAGGAGCTGACTGAAGGTGGGTACGGCTCTATCGTCTTCATCTTTAGCGCCGGCATTCCACGGCTCTGTCTTCTCCTCTCGGGAGATCAAACGGCCGATATCCGCAATTATGTATAGTCAATCGCGGGGTTGCGATGTTGATCCGAATAGAGCAAGCTCTGCGTGCGCAAACGGCTCTTCGCGAAGTAGCCGGTCTGAGTGAAGAGGTCTTGCCGATTCCAGCATTTATCGGGATGATTAGTGATGAAATTGAGGTTTTACGATCTTCCGGTCAAGATGACGTCTCGATAATAAGAATCATTGAACAGAGCTCAGGCGTTGTCATCTCCCTTGATGAGCTTCAGCTCAACTACGCCACGCCTGAAGAGCGACACGGCAGACCGCCGGAGTGAGGCGGAACCCACCATTCCTGAGGCAGTCCTTCCTGGGATCCGCCTAGGTGAAGTAGTCGGCCTCTCCATATCGGATTTTGGCCCTTCAATCGACGTAAGCGGCGCTGCCATCGCCATCAGTCTCGCGTGTGAGTTTTCCCCTGCTCTACCGCCGCAAGGCAGTTTCGCAGAACCTGGTTCTTGTAGCAAAGTTCGGCAACCAGCCGTTCCAATCTCCTTATTGATTTATTTGCTCTTCTCGCATCATTGCTTGCTCAGCCTCGCATCAGCTGGTTCATTTTGGGTGGCAGACTTGAGTGCCCATTGCTTTTTCGATTCGATCTCTTTCAGGAAGAGCTATCGTTTGCTTTCCGATAAAGTTGAGGGCATAATTGCTCCCGCTTGGACCCATCTTTCGATCATCAAGATATCCGTGTCTGACAGCCGTTCTCGTTTGCTGGGCATCGGCATCGGATCGTTGGGCGGGCCTTCATGTCGAATCAGCCGCACAAGCAGCGAGTTTGCTGCATCTCCCGGGATCACGATCGGCTTGTTCCTTCGATCCATCAGTAAATCTTGACGAGATTCCATGCTCAGCCCTCCTCGGTGCTTTGAGTTCCCATGACAGCGAACGCAATGTGCCTCAAAGATCGGCCTAACATGTTGGAGATAAAACTCTGGGTTGCTCGCTTCGCTTTGCGCCTGATGCGTTTTCGGATCGCCAAGACTTATCATTCCCGCCGTCGCCATGATCATCCAAAAGTTCCTCATGGACCTATTTTCTGGTCTGGAGACCAGCTGTGCTGTGTAGAACGGTGAGATGTTGTGTAGGTTTGTAGTGTTCTGCTTATCCCTCAGAGATGCTATGCCGGCCAGACGTAGAGGTAGCCAATCCCACGTACGCTTTGAATCCGCTCGTAGCCATCGGGTCGAGGACCGAGCTTGCGTCTGAGATTGCTGATATGTAGATCGATGCTCCGGTCGAACGGGACAAACGTACGCTCCAGTATCGTCACGACTAGCAGTTCCCGCGTCAGCACCTCACCGGGCGCCTCACAGAAGCTGCGCGTGAGATCGAATTCAGTCGAGGTGAGCTTGATCTGTTCCCCGTTCCGGAGAACAATGCGGAGAGCAAGATCGATCTCCAGATCCCCGGAAAGAAACTTCGGGGGTTTCCCGGCGGTGAAGGGTACTTTCCAGGCCGAGCGCCGAAGAATAGCCGTCATTCGCGCCAGCAATTCCCGCGTGCTGAAGGGTTTGGGCAGGTAATCATCCGCACCTAATTCGAGCCCCAGGATGCGATCTACTTCATCGCCCTGTGCGGTCAACATGATGACCGGCGTAAGCGTATGCTTTCTAAGCTCCCTGAGCACATCGAATCCCCGCGTATCGGGTAGCATGACGTCGAGCACGATCAGAGCGAACGAGCTTTCTAAAGCGCATCGCAGTCCTTCTTTGCCGAGAAAAACCGTTTTCAGGTCGAGGCCTTCCGAGGCGAAGCGTGTTCTTAGGAGCTGACACAGCTCCTGATCGTCATCGATTAGGAGAATCTTCGGTCTTTCAAGGACGATAGGTTCCTGCAATGGAACACTTCCGGAGTTTAGGGTCACGGATGGGATGCGCGTCATAGAATCATTGTCCTCCATGCCTGTTCATTTACGGCTTAGGGGAAAACACCGCGATCCGAGGTGCGCTCAGCAGTGCCGCGTAGGTCAGGTATACGCGATGTGTCTGGGGATCGACAATCAGGGTATGCGCGAAAGGGTGAGTGTGGATATCGTCGAGGACGCGATAGTCTTCTCCGCTCTGCTCGATTACCGTCATCACGCCCTCTATGCCAGCGGTGTAGATGCGATGAAGCTCAAGATCCAGGGCGACTGAGTCCGGCTTGCCACCCACCGGGAGGAAGGCGATCACTTTGTGTTGTTCAAGTGAGAAGACCACAACTTGCGAGCTTCCCATACAGACCGCGTAGAGGCGACCCTGGACAGGGTCGAGAGCAAGCCCGGATGGACCGACGCATGGCGCGAGAGACCATCGGCCGACGACAGAACCAGTCTTCAAATCAACCGCTGCGACCTCGTTCGTGTCACGCAGGTTTTGATAAATGAGGCCATGCCGCACGTCGGCGGCAGGATATTCCGGCTCAGCCCCCAAGGGAATTGTCGTTACCGGTTGGAGTTTTTCCGGGTCGATGATCGTCGCCAGCTTCGGCGTTCCGTTCGCTACATAGATCATGCGGCTTGCAGGATCGTAAATGATTGCATCCGCGTCATCAGCGACCGGAATCTGTCCCAACAGGTTGAGTGAGCTAGGCTGAAACACATCGACAACGTTCTCGCCGCTGCGGGTAACAAATGCTTTGTCTTCATTTGGAATCAAGGCGATCCCATGCGCGTTCCCTGCTCCGCTCTGCTCTGAAACAGTTGCGAGCGGCCTACCGTGATCGTTGGTCAACTGCACTTTGACGACGCTGCCCGACAGCATATTACCGACGAAGATGGTTCGGTCGGAAAGAGCCATGTAGTCGAAGATGTTGAGGATGCGATCTTTTGGCAGTTCAATGAACCCTTCAAACTTCATGGAGGAGGCAGAGCTTGGCTCCCCGACGTGGCTGAGGTAAGCAATTGCAACAACCAGAACCGCTAAACCCATCATCACAATGCGTCCTCCCCACCTTAAAGCCGTTTTCAGCACCCGAATCGATTTCTGCTCACGCGTCGGATGGTATATCTGAACTTCGCTCTGCATTGGGTCTCCATAGTTTGTGATTCTCCTTCTTACTTCTTCTGGCATAAAGTGAGCAAGGAAGGCAGGCGCGAGCCGACAATCACTAGCATCAACCCATGCACCCTAGAGTGCCGTCAGGATGTGATCAGATTCGTCATGATTTGTAGGTTTTGGTGGTTCTAGCTGCGTGTCGAAGACTTCCCTATGAGGGTATGCGCCGCGGTAGATGCATGATCTAAAGGTAACTCCATCATAATTTCCAAGCCCGACGGAGACAGGTTCGTCGCAAGCATAGAGCCACGGTGCATTCGGACTGCTTCAAAAGCGATGGCCAGCCCAAGACCATTGCCAACCTGTGAGACAGAAGCGTTCTTGATCTGGAAAAATGGCTGAAAGATCGCAGAAAGATAGTCGTCCGGCACGCCAGGCCCGTGATCACGTATGCGCACCTGAACGCATTTGGCTATGGATCGATTTACGACCTGGAGATCTACCAAGACCTCGGCACCGGTCTCCGAAAACCGGATCCCATTGCGAACGACATTTTCAACAGCACTTCGCAGCGCAGATGCATTTGCGGGCAAGTCGAGCCGTGCCAAGCTCGAACGGAACAGAACACGTTTTCCATCCGCCCGCGCCTCAAAGTCCCCATCCGCAGCAACTTCCTCTACCAGTTGTACAAGATCGAGGCTCTCGCGTTCCCCATAGCCGAGACCCGCATCGAGGCGCGATAACGTGAGCAGCTGACCCATCAGAATGTCCAATCGGCTTACATCCCGGTCGAGATGAGCTAAAGCATTCTCCTCTTCCGAGACCGGGCCATCACGGAGAACCTCGGCGGCAAGTGTGATGCGAGCTAAAGGAGACCGCACTTCATGCGAAACAGAATTGAGCAGAGACTTCTGCGACCGAATAAGGGATTCCAGCCGGGATACCATCCCGTCAAAGTCCCTTGCCAAAGCAGCAAGCTCGTCTCCTCGCCGATGTACTGCCGGCGCGACTCGGGCACTGAGGTTTCCGAGGGCCACGTCCCGTGCCGCAGCCTGAATCTGATGTACTGGAGAGACGATGTGGTAGGTGAGCCACCAGCAGAGCATCGTCACCACGGCTCCGATTGCAGCCACGAACCACAAGGCGGAAAGACCCCAAATCTCGCGAAACTGACCAGGCCCATCTCGCATTGCGAGCAGAAGAGTATAGGGACGACCTGAGCGGCTGAGACATCTATAGGCAGCAAGATGCGGTCCGAAGATGGTCAACTGCCCCAGGCGAGCTTCTTTCGCGACTCGAACTCCATTAGTAGGAAGAGGTCTCGCCAGCACATCCGCGTAGAACCCATTGAGGAGGAAAAGCACTCCCTGATTCGCGCTGAAATTGTGTTCAGAGAACTGAGTAAAGGCAGGCGCTCCCCCGGCCTCAAAAGTATCGACAGCTTCGGCCGCCAGCAGCGGGGCAACCGTGGCGTACATATTACCTTGGGGAACGACGTGAACACCGGTGAGCGCACTGCCGAAAGAAAAGGCTACATGGATTGCTATCGTCGTGAGCCAGAACCAGCCGAAGATCTTGAAGAACAGGCGCGATCTTGGAACGTGCCCTAAAATTGCTGTACTTCGATTGATGAGGCTATCCAGCATAGCGCCTCCTATGACAACGAGTCGAGCATTGGCTGCTCACGTCTACCCAATTTTACTGAATGTCCATCGACTAAGGTTTAGGAGATTCCCGCCTGCGAAAACATCGGTTGTGCTCGCGCTTATGGAACGACTTCCGACCGCTCCCGCTTCTTATTGCTTTGATGTGTCTTGAACACAAGGTCCCAAAAAGACGTGATGACTCCAAAGTTATGATGATCCAGTCGGTGATGAACGCTATGAGCCGCCCATCGTTTCTGCAGCCATCGAAAGGGTATCCGATTGATCCGGGTCGTGTGTTCGAGGTGATGAAGAAGTCCAAAATAGCAGTAACCACTCGCGAAACCGCAGATAAAAAAGGATGCGCCGTCGAGATGGAGAGCCCGGTCGAGGAGCAGCCAGGCCAGTGTCAGTACCACGATGCTCGTAGCAAAGAAGAAGGCTGAAGGCTCTTCAGGGTGATGATGGTGACTCTCATGAAGGCGAAAGAGGAGCCCCTCCCCAGCATGAAGAAGCCAGCGATGAACCGAGTATTCGATCAGGCTGAATACGATCCAGCCAGATAAGAAACTGAATATGACAGAGGACCAGTTCCAGTGGTGTCTCATTCCTAAATATCCGAACAGCAGAGGACACGTGAAGTCAGTCACGTAAGAGGCCCAATAGTTGAGACGGCTCTCCGAGACAGCCTGCGCAACACGCCGCGTGATAGAGCCAGTGTCCCCGATATTTGCAATTAGGCTTTGCTTCCGTTTGACTCTCATCACTCTGCATTTCCTTAGAGGAATCTTCTTGCCGTCTTCGGCCACTTGAAGGCGGGTACAGGCAACGTCGAGGATCATCACCGTTCAGCAACTCGCAAGCAGGCCGGGATGGGGTCGGAAGTGTTGCATGCCGTTCATGGTGTTGGCCCAGCCGGAATCGACTTGGGCGCGTTCTTTGTAATCCTCTTGCTCACAAATTCTTCGAGCACTGCTTGAGCAGCACGTCCACCGATCCCGATGGCGGCAGTTGTGAAGACGAGACCGACCCCACGATCCGCATGAGGATAATAGGCGTTCGAGAGGGCGCCGGATGCCATTGTTCCAAGAAGATAAGAATAGTTCGGCATCGTCTTTCCGCTGTCGCTTCGAGCGACAAAGGCACTGCTCAAGGCGTGATACAAACGCGATTTTGTCGTTCCTGTGCCCTGGTAGAAGTAGCGGGGATCTTGATGAAACATGGAAGCGAAGACCGCGTGGCTTAGAAAGTCACTGGAACGCCCATCGCCAAACTGTGCCGCCCAACGTTTGCCGTAGCCAGCCGCACCCTGTCCATATCCGGGGTGTGTATTGCTTGCTTGTTCAATACCAGCGGCCACACTGACGCCTATATAGGAAGTCCAATCGAGAGTGTCATGCGCGGCAAGGGAATACTTCTGCTTTGTGGTCATGGGGGCTGCATCTTTGACATAGCTCACATAAAAGGCTGGCGCGAAACCCAGAATCCGTTGCTTTTCCTCCTGCTTGATTTGCTCGGCAGCAATCTCCTCAGTCGGTCGAACCTCAACCGATGTGCTCGTTGAGGCAATGGCCAGCAGTTCTCTCGGCATCTCGTAGACTTGCCCAGCTCCGAGAACGATGGGAGCAGAGGTAAACGGCTCAAGACCGTTAGCGTCAATCACTACCTGATAGGAGCCCGGTGGAACAGCCTTGAACACAAAAGCGCCGTCATCCCTCGACTGCAAAGTCTGCACTTGGACGCCATTGGCAGTGTTGAGCGTTACCCTAGCGTCAACAACGCGAGCTCCACTCAAATCAAGCACCACGCCCAAGATGGTCCCTTGTCCTTCTGTTTGCGTGGTGGATGGAACGCTTTGCAAACCAAATTCAGGCAGCGGGGCGTCCGGGAGATCGGTGCTGATTGCCGTACGTGTACCGGCCAGTTGTTGAGCATCCGCAGGAATGACAGTTGCAAGAATGAACAGACAAAGGCTGAACGGGAGGACTACGAACTGACGCCGCTCGTTCGCTAGGACAGAATTTCTGGTCTTCTTCTTCGTTTCGTGCAGAGCGTTCATGTTCCGACGTTAGTCGTTGAACAGGAGGTATGCGGTCAGACTTCGTGTGTTCGTGTAAGCAAGTGTAGGAGTATGAGTCGGAGTGCCTGTGCGAACTTGTCTACGCTCGGCTACAAATCCATACCATCGTTGACGGCGCACCGATGCTTAACGCACTAGGTTAAGCAGATGGAAACCGCTGAAAACTTCAAGACACCCGGTCAAGTGGAAACTGATCCGACATCGGTCCCTTCGTCAACAGTTGAGCGAGTAGCCATCACCATAGTTTGCTATCTTGTTGACTTCCTTATGACGTGGGGAGGCCTTAACGCTTTCCTCGATTTGGTCTACCACCCTTCCGCTACTCTCCTTGTGGCGAAGCAATACATGGAAGCTTTACTGGATCTTCCCTACATGGTGAAGGTCGCTTTCCTTCAAGCCATCGCGGGCATATTGCTATTGTTAAAGTGCTTTGTAGCCTTGGCGCTCACCGTTCTTGCGGCGATCAACTTCAACACCACGCTCTACCACGCCACGTCGCAATCAAAGAGTTCTGCGGCAGCCCTCGTCGTTTATTTGCTGTGCACGACCGTGTTCATGGGGCACCATGTAAGCTTCACGAACTCTTCGGCTCAGGCAAAGGGCTGACGACACCAATTGCGCTTGCTTCCCAGGGGGCTTCGCTGGCCTGAACGCCCTCGATTCGAAAGAGCGCGAACATGGGATCAATTTGATCCTGCAACCTGCCACAGCCGAAATACTCGTCAAGAAACGGAGCAACAAAAATGAAGATCGCAGCAATCATCGAATACATTCAGGACAAGAAAAAGATCAAAGCAACTTTGCCTGCGCACCTCGTATATAGACAAAGCTTCCTTGAGAATGGCCTACTGCGGGCCGCTGGGCCCTTTGATGACGAGTCTGGAGCATTGTGGATACTCGAAGTCGAGACGATAGAAGAGGCGGAGAAGATCGTCAAAGGCGATCCGTTTGTTGCGGCGGATGTCAGTGTGAGTTGGAAGCTTCGGGCTCTTAGCCCTGTTGTGGTCTCACCGGTCAAAGTGCCGATAAAAATGAGTGATCCCATTCAAGCGAAACCCTACTCCTAATTCCCAGCTTGTGGGGAAAGACCAAATGGCGTGAGAGGCGTTTACAGTTACTGATCGTTTGCGCCCAACCCACGGAACGCAAGGTCAAGAAGTCTCCTGACTCGCGCTTCACCGGACAGAGTTGGGGGGATACGCCATAAGAGTCCTACCAAGACCAGAAAATCTTCGAGGTCAGTTCCGGCCCGGATATTGCCCGACCCTTCATAGGCATGGATGAACTGGCGTACGGCGCCCAGCATCGGCGTGTAGGTCTCTTGGAGATCTTGACCCGATGTCGCCGCATCGACGATGTCAGCGACTCCGTACTTCATTCTCCCAAATCTGGCGAAGTGACACACCAGGTACGAAAGGCGCGCAGAGGCTGGTGCTTGGCAAGCAGGGGCTTGAAAGAATTCCAACCGCGATAGTGTCGTCATCGCGACCAAGGTAGCTCCCCCCACGCACAACGGGCCAAACGCCATCGGATTATCCCGCAAGGCGATCATGGCGGAGATCGACGGTAGCTTACGGCGACTTGGCACAGATTACGTCGATTTGTACCAGATTCATCGACGCGATCAATCGACTCCTTGGGAGGAAACGTTGGAAGCCCTTCACGATCTTGTGAAAATGGGCAAAGTGCGCTATCTCGGTGCTTCCTCCATGAAGGCCTGGGAGTTCAGCAAGGCGCTTCACTTGCAGAAAACTAACGGCTGGACGCGTTTCGTGTCCATGCAGGACAACTACAATCTCCTTGCGCGGGAAGAAGAACGCGAGATGCTGCCGCTATGCGCCGATGAAGGCGTCCAGACGATGGTCTATAGTCCGCTTGCCCGTGGCAAACTCGCGCGTCCGTGGGGTGAATCGACTGCCCGTGCGGAAGCTGAGCTTGCCGGCGCCAGGCAAAACGAGGCAACGGCCGCCAGCGATCAGAAGATCGTCGAAGCGGTGGCTGCGATTGCAACGGAACGTAGCGTCGGCCAGGCGCAAGTAGCCTTAGCTTGGCTGCTTCGCAATCCCGTCATTGCGGCACCCATCGTCGGCGCGTTGAAGACGAAGCACATAGACGACGCGGTCGCAGCACTCGACATCCATCTGACCGATGAAGAGGTCGCGAGACTCGGTCAGTCTTATATCCCCCGTGTCGATAATCAAGGTTTATCCGATCCGGCAATCCTGCATCGCGGCATGGAGGCCACGACGGGGTTCAAAGTGAACGCCGCTTAGGATGTTTCAATAAAAGGCCGCGGGCCGTTCGCGTGCGACCAGCGGCTTTGTAGAACTCCAGATCATCGATACCGAGGAAATCGCATTGTCGGAAGGTTGCCGCCGAAATACCGTTTCACAGCCGGGGATTTGCAGAACGTGCAGCTTTATACTCTCTGGAACCGCCGGTAAGCATTGATCGGTCATGCTTGTACTCCCTGAGATTTCATTTCGATTGGGTACGCTTCTTGCTCATTCGGCTTCCGACCATGGCGTTTGTACGGATTTCGATCGAACGTACGCGGCAAGAGCGTGCTACAAGCGGAAGAGCTTCCTTGCGTTACCGCTTGCGATGGCGACGCGTTCCTTGTCCGCGACAGGCAGATGCTCAAGCCACGAACGCGCTCCGGTCATCGTGAGATAAGGATAGTCCACGGAGAACATGATGCGCTCGTAGCCAAGCGTCTCGCGGATGAAGTTGAAGTGTGGCATGTTCAGCATGCCGCTCGGCGTGACCCAGACCTGATCGCGATAGGTCTGCGTGATCGTCCGCCGCAGGCCAGTCGCTCCCTGGGGGATCATGTCATCCAGCCGCTGCAGGAAGAAAGGAACCATCTCACCCCAGTGTCCGCTGATGATCTTCAGCTTAGGATGGCGATCAAGCGCACCGGACAGGATCAGTCTCACCACCTGGATTCCTGCTTCGTGATGCCATCCCCAGCCAAATAAAGATAGCCGGGCCGTGACCTCCTTGTTCAGACCGCCATAGTAGGGCTGCTGAACCTGCAGGAGAGGTGCCCCGGGGTGAATGTAGAGCGGTGTATCCAATTCCGCCAGTTTTGCAAGGATGGGCTCAAATTGCTTCTCTTCGAGAAAGACGCTCTTACCGGGGCGACCGATGAGTAGGGTTGCGCGAAGGTCCAGCTGCTGCACACAGCGTTCGATCTCGCGGACTGCAGCGTGGGTATCCTGCCATGGAAGTGTGCAGAAACCGCCAAGACGACTCGGATGTTTTCGAACGGCATCGGCAAGACGGTCGTTGGCAGCCTGCGCCAGCGAGGTAGCCTGCGTCGGCGGTGCATCCTGCGTGGCGTTGCTGTACGACACAATCTGCATGTCGATGCCCGCCTGATCCATAGCGGGAAGCCGATCCGCAATCGATCGGCCTGCAAGGCGAAACGCCGTTTTTGATTCCACAAAGCGCGGTCGGTCGGTCGGTTGTGCAACGGAGTCATCGTGGTATATCGAGTTAACGTCGCCAGCATAAGGAGCTTCCTTCAGCGCCGCGGATCTCGTGGCTTTTGCAATCTCCGCGTCAACCGTGTGTTCTTCAAGACAAATGATTTCCAGGGGCATGAGATTTCCTTGTACTGAGTCTGTTAGATGGATCGTTTGGGGGGTTCCGATTGCTCCTGCATCGCTCGTCGAAATCCAACCGACAGCCGCAGCTGCAAAGGCGGCGACGGATTTCAAGAACCCTCGTCGGCTTCTACCCTCGGTTAGATGATGCGTAGAAGGGTCTTCTGATGCGAGGTCCACGATCATCCCAGTAGGTGCTTGCGCATTCATCGGCAGCTCTCCGCAGCATGAACAACCGCTGTTGAGATAATTATATCGTACGATAGATATGTAAAAGAGAGCGCATCTACTCTAGAGGTGCAAGACCATAGCCAAGCGTTAGCACCATTAATGTATCGAGCGATAGAATTATTAGGACACAATTCCGACCCGGAGGGTCAATGGCGTGAACGAGCGAGGAAGAACGACGCACGCAAAATTGCTCGATGTTGCAACCGGCTTGTTCAGTGAGCGTGGGTTTGATGGCGTCTCGACGAGGGAGATCGCAAACGCGGCCGGCACCACTTTGCCTTCCATCGCCCACCACTTCGGTTCTAAGCAAGGTCTATACCTGGCTGTTTTTAGTTCGATCTCCGAAGAGATGGAGAGGCAACTTAGCCCTGTTCTGGCTGCGGCAACCGATGCGCTGAGGGATATATCGATGTCTCATGCCAGAGCGCTAGAAGTCTTACAGGACCTACTGCGAGTTCACGCGAAGGTCCTGCTTCTAAACCGGGCGGACTGGATGGCGTTGGTCGTGCATGAGCAGCTGTATCCGACAGAGGCACAACACTCTCTGTCTGACTTTGTAGAAAAGCGTCTCATGAAAACGGCATGCCGGCTCATCGGCATCTTGCGCAGCCTGCCGCCAGCTGGACAAGCCGTGAAGCTTCAGGCATTCATGCTCGTCGGGCGAGTACTGGCGTTCCGTGCCGTGAGGAGGTCCGCGTTAGGAATAATGGGTTGGAAAAGCTTTACGCCGTCTGTTGTCGAGGCCATCCTTGTGGGGCTTCGAGATGAAGTCGATGCTATCTTTCAGTCCCGCTAACGCTGTTTGATGAAGTACGAATTTGAGATTATGAGAGGTTCAATGGTCATGACTGAGCAGGTTGAGAAGATGTTGATCGTCGATATGATCGGTAGTGAGCGGATTGCGCGGGACGGAGGACACTGGGACGAAATGGCATCCTACTGGCATCCCGAGTCGACTGTCGAAGTCTCCTGGTTTCAAGGAAGCGGGTCTCAGTTCATCGAGCAAACAAAGAAAACCATCCGCCCCGACTCTATTAACTTCCACCAACTGAGTCCCGCGACAGTGACACTTAATGGGACTCGTGCCATCGTCGATATGCCATGCGTGCTTCAGAACTTTTCGCAACTCGATGGTATCGACGTAAATCAGGCCGGCCATGTTCACCTTCTCTGGCGTGCTGCACGGTCGACCGGAGACCAGTGGCTTATAGCAGGTTTGCGTGTCTACTACGTAAGGGACTCGCTCATCGCTTGCAATCCCGGTCAAGTTCTTACGTTGGACGACACGAAGCTCGCCGGGTACAGGCTCTCTTACCGCTACCTGAGCTACGTTCTGGACTTTCTGGGCAATGCTGTTCGGGACGATCTCCCAGGTATCGACCGGCCCGAAACCGTGGAAACGCTTTATGCCTCAGAGCGCCAGTGGCTTGGTGCGTAGCATGGACGATACTGGGCACAACAGTGGAAGACAGGCGCTTACCGGCTAGTCGAGGTACTGATGGATGGGCTGCGAGCGCCCGGAATGAGTGGCGGAGTTTCAAGACTGATGTAGCCCATTGCGAACATACTACTCACTATGCGACAGAAGAAGGAAGAACTAGATTTGCCGTCCCACTCGTTACCTTCAGCCTGTCGTCGACGCGCGGAAGCGCCTGATCGACGACGTGCGACTCAAAGGTGCGCGGTGCTTTTCCCGCGGCTCTTCAAACATTTCGCCTTCTTTCTACGACTAGTGAGCGCTAGTAACGTCCGGTGTGAAGGTGCGTTCACGGAGACCCGATGCGATTGACTGAACGGTTGCCTTAATAGGTATTTTTGGTCTACGCAACCGCGCATGGCACAGTGATCAAGCCGATAGTGGCGATAATCAGTGCTCGGGCCAATCAGCACGTCGGGCACGCTGGCCAAGGTGCGCGGACCGGTCGATGGCGCTAAGAATTCGCGTAAGCGTCACTGCATGGTCGAAATTGGGTACGGACCTGCGATGATCGGCAATGTCATCGCGCAAGGCCGCGTACATGGCGCCAACGTTTGCCGCCGCCTCAGGAAGGGACGCAAGGTCTCCCTCGTCGACCACCTGACGCTCGCCGTTCACTAACAGGGCCAACCGCCCAGCCTGAAACCCGACTGCAGCGCCGCCCTCGAGCGTCATAGATCCCTGCTCCCCGCTGATTTCAAATCGGAAGCGCGTATCTCCCGGCTGCCTGCCGCCATCGACTTCAATCCCCACAGCCGCCCCTGCAATGAGACTGCCCTGGATCAGAAGGTGATCGGGAATGGTGCGCTCCAGCACGCGCTTTCCTTTCTCTACGTCAATCTTCTTGTACTGAATGGTCCCAAGTGCGTCGAGCACATCCAAGCCGCCGAGGAGCGCGACAACTGCGTCCACTGCATGGCCGCCATGGATCGTAAGGTGCGTCGCTCCATTTTCAGGATTCTCCAGATATGAATCTGACTCACTCTCGGTAGCACCGAACGCGACCGTGCCGGAGTACATCCGTGCGCTCAAAATGCGTCCAAGCGCACTGACTTTGATCAAGTCCATGGCTTTCCGAAGCGCGGGATTCATTCTCGTCTGTAGCCCAATGGCAACATGCACGCCTGCCGATTTGGCTGCGTCACGAAGTTCTTCCGCTTCTTGAACATTTCTACCGAGCGGCCATTCGCAATACACGTGCTTGCCGGCATGCAGAGCCTTAAGAACCAGTTCTCGATGGGCCGGAACGCGGACGGCGACAGTGATGAGGTCGATGGATGGGTCCGCAATCATGCTGTCCACGTCTTTGAATCCCCGTGTCGCCCCGACGGTCGCCGCCGTTGTATCCGCAGCCTGCTGCGTGCGACCGCTCACACCAGCCAGTTCTACACCCCTCATCGATCTAAGTGCGGGAAGATGCGACTTATTGGCCCATCCACGGTCCAAACTCGCACCGATAACACCAACTCTAAGGATCTTCGCCATACAATTCTCCTTCAAACAACATGAATGAGTCGTGCAGCCGCCTTCTCCAAGGCCGATCGGCTTATTTCATTGTGTTTCGCGTGGAACTTCCCGTCCAATATTTGAGCACCTTGACATTCATACGTCCAGAACTATGAAATGAAACCGCGTAATGAGATCAAGCGGAGACGGTCTTTATGGAATTGAGACACTTGCGATCGTTCTGTGCGGTCGCTCAGGAGTTGCATGTCACCAAAGCAGCCAAGCGACTCAAGATGGCGCAGCCAGCTCTGACCCAGCAGCTCCGCCTGCTGGAACGGGACCTGGGTTTTCAGCTCATTCTGCCAAATGGTCGAGGAATAAAGCTCACGCAAGCGGGCGGCTTTTTTCATCAGGAGGCAGAAGCTCTCTTGGAGAATTTGCATAACGCTTGTCTTAAGGCTAGCGAGCTTGCAAGAGGTGAGACCGGCGCTCTGAGAATCGGAGTAACAGAAGGAGCTTCCTTTAATCCAATCCTGGCGGGTGTCTTCAATGCCTTTCGTCAAAGCTATTCAGGTGTTCAGTTGTCGTTCACGCAACACCAATCGCCAGGTTTGGCTTCCGACCTGAGAAACGATGTCATCGACGTGGCTTTTATGTGTCCTCTTCCCGATCCGGAGGATCTCACGTTGAATCCGCTCTACAAGGAAGACATGTTACTGGCTCTCTCGAGCGAACACCCATTGAGCGGTCAGGCTGCGGTGTCACTTAAAGACTTGCATAATGAACCATTTTTCCTTATTTCTCATGGCAACACAGTGCACTCCTTGGAATCGGCACTCATAGCGGCTTTCGGAAAGTGGGGCGTCACTCCACGCATCGCGCAAACTGTTCCCGAGTTTATGCTGGCACTAAACCTTGTCGCGTCCGGAATCGGCGTGACGTTTGTCCCCACATACATGACCAACATTCATCCCAAACGAATCTATTACAAACGACTAAGGCCGGCTGCTGACATCACCATGGAGACGGTCGTCGCTGTCCGGCGGGGCGAGACATCCGAGGCAGCCAAGAATCTGACGCTCCTTGCCCGAGAACTCTTTGCGAAGCACGTTGAGAAGCCTAGGCCATGATCTTCGTACCAGTCACTCTTTGAAGCATCCGGTACGCCGAGCTTATGTAAGCGCACAGTTCAAACTTGCCGAGGAAAGGAATGGATATGGAAACCGAGAACCCAAATTGCTTGAAGACCACTTTTGGCAGAGCCGACGTCAACGGCATCCGGATGTACTACCGTATGGCGGGCTCCGGCGAGCCGGTAGTTCTCCTGCACGGCTTTCCTGAGAGTTCGCTTGCGTGGCGCAAGGTCATGCCCCGACTAGCAGAACACTATACCGTTGTTGCGCCCGACTTGCGTGGCTTCGGGGACTCCGATCGACCGGATGGAGGGTACGACAAGCGCACCGTCGCCGAGGATGTTCACCAGCTCATACATCACCTTGGGTTTGGAGCCATTAACCTTGTCAGTCATGATGTTGGCATGATGGTCGGCTACGCCTATGCTTGCGCTTATCCTTCCAAGGTTAAACGCCTAGTGCTAATGGAGGCGGCTCTCCCGGGACTCGGTCTCGAAAAGCTCTACGACGCTGACAGGTATCCCCGCATGTATCACCTTCCACTTTTCGAAGCACCGAACGGCCTTGCAGAGGCCCTGATTACCGGTCGCGAGAAGATGTTCGTCCGGCACTTTATGCGGCAGCAGGCGTACAACACCGCCGCTCTAGAAGATGACGTGCTGGACGCTTATGCAGACCGGCTTGCCGCGCCCGGTGCGCTGCGAGCGGGCATCGCTCATTTCCGCGCTCACAAGATCGATGCAGAGCACAACCGAGTAAACGCCAAGACAAAGCTATCGATGCCGGTGCTCACCGTTGGCGGAGCCGCGAGTTTCGGTGCCGATCTGGAAGGCGAGATCCGCCCGCTGGTCGAACATTTGCGAGCCGTTATGATCGAGGGATGCGGCCACTATCTGGCAGAAGAGCAACCGGAGCGTCTCACAGACGAACTTCTGCACTTCCTTCGCGAAGGCGCCTGAGGCGTCAAGCACCGGTACCAGGGAAAGACTTGGTCATGGGCTGAAGATCAACCCTGAACAGTTTGGCCGGCCTTGGAATGCCATCAGGTGGGGGTGATGCGGTCCCCCGTCCATGATGAAGTAGGCAGCGCGGCCCTAGTCACCAGAACCGCGCCGCCAAGCTCCGCTCGACGGGCCAATCCGGTCCTCCGTAAATGGATCTCCAGCGACGCTTTGCGTAAAGCCGCTATTCAGACCCGGGTCCATGGAAACGACGTCAATCGTATTCTGACGACGGGTTGCCAGATAACTGACCTCGGCGTCCTCATCAATGCAGAAGTCAACATCCATGCAGCCAGCCACGACCAACTCGGGTGTGCCTGCCGGTTTGAGTGTCGCAGGGTCGACCTTGACCCTCGTTAAGATTTTTTTGCCGTAGACGAGCCGTAGAGGTAGTTGGTATTGACGGCATAGTGCACGCCATCTACTCCGGGCCGAAAACTTGAACCTGCTGAGGGCGGCTTGATTCTACCTAGCAGGTCGTGGCTTCAAATCCTTCGCGTTCATCTCTGCCGCTATTTCTGCTGGCATCACCTTTAGCGCAGCTTTTTCGATCGTATGTCCTAAACCTGGAGAAACTTCGTCTTTGCCTGCCTTCATGGCTTCCCAGCCGGCAAGAGCTGGCTTGTCGGGAGAACCTTTCTCTCCAGATCCTGCCTTGGTGTCCAACGTTCCACCGCGCTCCCAAAACTCGGTATCGGTGACCGAAGGCATCAGGCAGGTGACGGTCACACCAGAATCCTTAAGTTCATTGCGGAGCGCGTAGCTGAAGTTGTTGATAAAAGCCTTCGAAGCGTTGTAGACAGCCTGATAGGCCCCGGGCATGAAGCCGGCCATGGAACCGGTCAGGAGAATACGTCCGGTTCCTCGGGCCTGCATGCGTCCAGCCACCGCATGAAGCAGCTCGAGTGTTCCAGTAATATTGGTGCCGATCACGCCTCTGATCGCTTGAAAGTCTTCGTCCAGGAACGCTTTGCCAAGACCATGACCGGCGTTGGCGCAGAGGACGTCAACCTGCCGGTCGCCCACCAACGTGACCAATTCTGCAATCCCGTTTGAGGTCGAGAGATCAGCATTCAGTGTCTGGACGTTGTGACTTGTGATCTGGGTGATAGCGTCATCGAACGGCGTGTCGGCCGCCAGGATGAGCGAGTATCCATCGTTGGCTGCAAGCTTTGCCAGCTCAAGGCCGATCCCAGAGGAAGAGCCAGTGATAACGGCGAGCGGTGATGTCGACATAGTGAAGTCCTGAAAGGGTCAATGTTGGCGCAAAGTTTGGGTTGCTAAAACCTGGCTGTGAGCAGGGCGTCGACGCTATACCTGCCCGGTCCACACAGTGGGACGGAGACGAAACCACAGATGTACAGAACACATACTTCCCCGTGGTCCGCATCTTTGCCAAAGAACATTCCGTGATGCACAAAGAGCCATGCGACCAGGATGTTGCAGGCGACAAAGAATGCGGCGGGGCGAGTAGAAAAGCCAATGACCAAGAAAACAGCCGCAAACACGTCGGACGCTGTGGCGATGGAGAGGCTAAGGGGTGCGCCGATGTGAAACGGATCAGGAAACCCCGCCACCATCCGGCCGAACCTGGTTATCTTCTCGAAGCCATGTTTCACGAAGAGACTGAGTCCAAAAGACACTCGGAGAAAGAGCAGGCCGAGGTTTGTCGTATAACTGGCCTTACTCACTGCAAGAATGGACCGTACATCCATAGTTCCTCCTGCAAACCCTTAAGCGGGTTAGGAATGATCCGCCACTCGATCACGGTCTTGTTCTGCGAGTCCGCTGGCCTGAAATGCCTTGAGCTGTCCGGTGAATAAGCGGATCGGCTCCCAGAGCGGCGCGAAAAGCGGGTCATTGCGCTTTTCCAGCACGATCTCAGAAAATAGTTTTAGACCGACTGCGAGTGCCGCAGACTTGTCTGCGTCCATAATTCCTTTCGAGCGAACAGCTTTCACAATCTTCAGAAGATCATCGTGGTTCGGCACCTGAAACTGTATTGTGCGTTCCTGCGGAGTCTGCGACTGCGTGGTCGATTCTAGCCATTCGAGCGTGATGCGGTAGTTATACATCCTGTCTCCGGTCCAAGTGGACGTCAGACCGGGAGGCTAGCTCCCGGCTGACGTACTTGTTCTTCTGCGAATGATCTACTTTTTCGCCTGCATCTTTTCGAGGGTGAGTGTCTCGTCGGCTCGACCCCATCCACCGTCGACCACCTCGTCGACGAGAACCATGGTGTACGGGCGAACGCCCTCGCCAAAATACTCAGCAAAGAGGTTGGTCGTTTTGTGGATGATCTCTTCCTTTTGTTTGGCGTTCAGCGTTCCCTGCGGAAACTTGAAATTCGCGTAAGGCATCGTCTTCTCCTGTTGTGTTAGCGGGTTATGGTCGTGAGCCGGCTGTCACCGGCGGACCGGATGGGCTGTCGTGCATTCACTAGTTCTGACTCGAGGCTGGCGCGGGCGGGTGCCAGACACCAAGCCTGTTGAACATGCCGAACCAATCCTCAAGATGCCAGGTGTGGGTGAGCAAACCATCCTCAAGGTGGTGGAACTCGTGCAGGGCGATGGACACAGATTGGCCCGTTGGGGGAACTCCCATGACTTCGCCGAGATGCGTTCCGGTAATGCTGGCACGAACTCCCGCACGGCCTGGGGAGCCAACGATCTCGTGCACGACGATCTTCAGATCGGGAAATGCAGAGAGAAAGACCGACGTAATCTGCTCTTTGAGGCCGTCTGGTCCTGCCGCCTGACCAGGCGCGAGCGGAATGTCCTGCCAGTCAGGAGTGCAGACCGAGTCGAGTAGATCGGGATTGTGGTCGGTGAAGGCGCGATAGAAGGTTTCGATGGAATGAAGTTCCTTCTCCGTGAGCGTAGAAGACTGTGTAAGCGTCTGTTGCGGCATGAGGTCCTTTCCGGTTGCGTGAGCACTCAGACGTGATGGAGCGCAGGTTATGGTTTGTGGGTCTACGGACGTTTCGCGGGAGTCATCAGGTCCTCGAGACCGATCCTGCGGAGAAATTCCGCTCGGATACGGTCCGCGACCACGCCAACCACCTCGCCGCCATCCTGCGCCGGATCCACGTAAACGCGGAACGGGCGTTGACCGAAGGGCAGTCCTACTACCCTGGCGATGGCCCTGGCCACCTCGGAGACGTCTGCATCGGGTGGAACAGTCGCTGCAAGGGCCTTCGACGTAGAGTCGCCGAATCCTTTGTACGGACCGGCTTCATAGGCGGCTACTCGCTTGCTGTCCTCCGGCTTCCCGGCGTTAGCGAAGTGTTTGGTACCGCTCGTAAACGCGCCAGGCACCACGATGCAGGTTTCGATGCCCCAGCGACTTACTTCGCCGGCGTAGCTGACAGCGAGCGAATCCATGGCAGCCTTCGCCGCGAAATATGGTGAAAGATAAGGCGGGGTACCACCGCGCGTGCTGGTGCTACCTACCCAGATCAGCAGGCCTCGGCCTTGTTTGCGCAGTTGGGGAAGAACGGCGCGATTGATACGCTGTGTCCCCAAAACATTGATGTCGTAGAGCTTCGCAAACTGATCCGTGGTGAAGGCTTCAGCCGGTCCGTAGGCCATGTGACCTGCGTTGTGAACAATGACGTCGAGTCGTCCTTGGTCTTTCAGGATCGATTCGACCGCGCTGTTCGCCGACTTCTCGGAGGTCACATCCAGCTCGACTGCGCGGAGGTCAAGACTTCTCTCTTTGGCGAACTGATCGAGCTCTTTGACCTTGTCAGCGTTCCTGCCGCCGAGGTCCTGCATGCTGGCGTAGACGATGTGCCCCGCTCCAGCAAGAGCGCGAGCAGTGAGGGCACCGAATCCGCTCGATGCCCCAGTGATTAGAATGACTTCTTTCATGGAAAATCCCTCTCTCTTAGGCGAAACCACCGTTGGGGCGAACGACCTGAGCGTTAATCCAACCGCCGTCAGGACCCGTAAGGAAAGAAATCACCCGGGCAACATCCTCCGGCTCTCCGAGCCGCTCGAAAGGCGCGATCCTGCTGAGTTGGGCGATCTGCTCTGGAGTCTTGTCCTTTAGAAACAGCGGCGTTGCCACGGGTCCAGGAGCGACGGCGTTCACGCTGATGTTGCGACCTCGGAGTTCCCCCGCGAGCACCTTCACTAAGCCCTCGACCCCAGCCTTCGAGGCAATGTAAGCCCCGTAGGTAGGTGTCGATTTCGCGATCACACTGCTGGAGAGGGCTACGATGCGGCCCCCGTCGGCAACGTGTTGGGCCGCCTGAGCGAGCACCAGGAAGGTGCTCCGCAGGTTAGTGGCAATCACCTCGTCGAACTGCTTCACGTCATTCTTGATGATGGGAGAGAGCGGCATTACACCCGCACTGTGCACCACAACATCGACCTGCCCGAGCTTGGAAAGGCTCCGCTCAAACAGGCTCGCGACCTCGTCTTCCTTGCTTAGGTCGGCTTTGATCGCTGTTGCTTGACCTGCGGCAGCTTTGATCTCGTTCACGGCCTGTTCGGCCTTGTCTGCGTTCCCTGAATAGTTGAGCACCACCGAAAAGCCATCCTGCGCCAGCCGCTTCGCTACAGCACGCCCGATGCCACCAGATGCTCCCGTTACGATTGCTGTTTTTGCCTCTGCTTTTGCCATATTTCCTCCTGGTCGTCCTTAAGCACCTCCTTGCGGCGCATGGGTGATTCGATGCGACTTGACTTTCATACACGTCATGCATTGTGCTGATAGTAGCTATGCATATAACGCAGCTACGCCAAGCCGATTTGAACCTCCTCGTTGTCTTCAAGGTACTGGCCGAGGAGCGTAGTGTGTCCCGCGGCGCCCGTCGTCTCTTGCTAAGCCAACCCGCTGTGACGCGGGCACTGGGCAGACTGCGGGACATGTTCAAAGACGACCTGCTCGTTCGGGTTTCCGGAAGCTATGAGCTCACACCCAAGGGGCAGCTTCTGTTGCAAGAGCTGGAAACGACCCTCCCCCGCATCGACCGATTGCTAACAGGCGGCGACTTCGTTCCTTCTCAGGAGACCATGCACTTCCGAGTGGCAGGTACTGACTATGCTGCGCATCTGACCGGGATGCCCTTGCTGAAACTTATTGCAGCAGCGGGAAACGAACTGTCATTAGAGTTCTTACCCTTCCACGACAACACGCTGCATGACCTTAGCCGCGGGAGACTGGATCTGCTCCTTGGTCCGGATGATGGCCGACTTCCAATGCAGTACCAGCGTCAGCTTCTCTACGAGGAAGAGTTCGTTTGCGTCTTCGACCGCGGAAGGCCCTATGACAGCAAACTCACATTGGCTGAGTACTTGGAAGCAAGACATATCGCCATTTCGATCGGCAATGGCATGCAGACCGAAGTCGAGCGTCGTCTCGTGGGGAGCGGGCTCAAGATACGGGTAGCCTTCACCGTGCCCTACTTCAAGGTGGCCTTGCGAGCTGTGGAGGGGACAGACCTGATTGCTACTGTGCCGAAACGGATGATCCCCCTGGAAGGGACGAATACGACGCTGCGATACCTGAAAGCGCCAAAACCAATGAGCCGATTCGACTACTTCATGTGGTGGCATCCAAGAATGAACAGCGATGCTGCCCATATCTGGCTACGCAATGCCGTTCGTCAGGTGGCTGAGGCTCTGTGACGTTGCATTATCCAAGAACCTCATCTCGATCCAGACCCTAAGCAAAGTTCAGATTTACTATTCAGCCTGGCTTGCCGTTTAAATGAGACCACTTCGGATGCCACGCTATGCAGAGCACTGAAGGAGCGGGGCCAACTTCCCAGAAACGCGTTTCCCGGGACTAACGCAGTTCCGTCGTCTTAGGTGATTGCATTGGCCGGCGTCAAGTGAGAACCTTCGAATCCCTCCAACGCCACCTATAGCGACGAAATCATTGAACTGACTTCTATCAGTGGACACCCCTTTCCTTCGCGGCCTCTTCCTCCCTTTGCAAAAGGATTACAGCTTCTTCAAGGAACATGGAGGTTTGCTCAAGGCGTGATGCTTCTAACCGAACTACCAGTTCCTCAGCCCACACATTGAAACCGGACTCCATTCCAATCAGCACTTCCCGGCCCTTTTTCGTGAGCTGAGGCCGTAACCTCCTCAGATCCGTAAGGTCTGCCGATGTGCGCACCAAACCCTCTGTTTGCAACTCTGCCAAGAGCCTGTTCACGGATTGACGCGAGTAGCCGGTCACCTTGGCGATAGCCGACGCGGAAACATCACCCAACCCGACTCGTATGAGCACTCTCCATCGCGCGGCGCTTTGCTGATATCGCGCATTCATTGCATCCCCATGTTTCAGCACAGCGGCATGCGCGGCGAAGACAGCGCGGGTGAAACGCCGGAAGCGGCGAGCATCGTCGTTGAGGGTTTCGAGGGGATCTGTCAACATGTTGACAAACTCGTTGCCTGGGTCGCCCATAGAGTTGGAACGTTGGCCGGTCTTGCTCGCGTTGTTTGCTTTCTTCATTCGGACATGGACCTTCGCTGTTCCTTTGTGAACGTTACACGGAATGACGTTTCAGTTCCTATTGGAGACGAACATGACCGGGAGTTGGCCTACCGTATTGCCACCGCAGCTGCCGAGATTGCCGCCGGCGTTGCGCTAAGGCTGTCTTGGCGTCCAAACATCATCTTGAAAGGAAAACAATATGGGCTATGAAAAGCAGGAAATGTCGAACACGGCACTCGATCTGGCGAAAGCGTTGTTTGCGGCCAAAGAACGCCATGACCTCGACGCAACCATGGATCTGTTCAGCGACGACGCGGTGTATATCTTTCCCTAGCTGCGTCAGGCAAACAAGAAAACTGGTTCACCTACGAGGGCAAAGAAGCCGTCACTAAGTACCAAGGTCAGGTCTTGGAGTGTTTCAAGCAGATCAAGATGCTTGAACCCAGGTATTTTCTGAGCACCGACGGCAGCACCGTCTTTGTCGAGTCCAAGGGCGACTACATCGCTCAGGACGGCACTGCATATAACAACGTCTATGTATTCAAATTTGTAGTCCGAGACGGCAAGATTGCAGAAGGCTACGAGTACGCCAACCCCGTGATATACGCCAAATAGCGGGTTTGGCTATCGGCTAGTTCATCCTCACAGAACAACAAGGCCGCCTAAGTCCTTGCAGAGGGCCCGTTCTGCCATATCGGTTCTGTCAGGCACCTGGGAACGCCGTTATCGTTGCCAGCGCCTCTGGATTGAAGCGAAATCGCAAATACACTCATCATTGGGTCGGATTGATACCATAAATCGCATTGTCGGAACCGATCCCCGGTGATTTTCATGAGCGACACGCGTGCCTCTAAATTGCCTGAGTGCTCTGCCATATGCAATAGTCCGGAGATAATCGGCAGTCTCCGGGCTATTCGATTCAACTCAGGCTCTCCGGTGTGCTACGACAGAAATCTTTTGAGCAGGCCCTCGGATGGATTGTTGAAGGCTCGACACATCTTTCCGCAGCGCTGCGAGCACTGGCAGGATTGGTACCGGTGATGATGCGGCCAGCAGTCACAGAGTAATCGTCAAAGGCAGACATAGGCGAACTGTAATCCGCTCCAACCTTCGAGACAGCTTCCGTTACAGTCGAGACGCCATCTGATTTCAGCCGTTCGAGAAGGTTCAGAACCATCTCCCCTTCCGTTGTGAATCCCGTCACCGTTTTACCCGCGATGACAGACTCCCCGGTCTTGCGATCGATGATCGCCGGCAGCAGCACCGGCCCATGGCAAACGGCACCAAGAACGCCACCACGATTCCAGACATCCAAGGCTATGGCCTGCAGACCTTTAGCCTGCGGGTAATCGTAAAGTGCGGCATGCCCAGCGGAGGCGAAGAACAGTCCGTATTGTCCGCTGTTTACTTCGGACGCCTTCATACAGTGTGACGTGAGCTTGACCATGAACGGGCTATTCGCATTTTCGTACACGGCCTTGTCGCTTCCCGCCAAGAAAGGCGGCGTAAGAGAGAACTCATCAAAACCAAACGAGCCGGTTTCAGAGGCAAAATCCACCTCGAAACCTGCCGCCGTCAATACTTGGTAGGGGTGTAGAGCCTCAGTGAAAAATACACCGGTCTTGGATCCATCGGGAAAGATGGAACCTTGAAAGCTGCTGACGGAAATGAGCGCTTTCCGAGGGAGCGTGTTGAACATGGACGTACTCCTTTGTCTTTAGTTTGGTACGCGGACGTGCAAGCGTACTGTTCACTGATCGATGGCAGTCAACGGACAGCAACGGCTTGACTGCGAAACTTGGATGCAAAATGAGCTGGGTCCAGTTTGCAGTAGACCAGTCGTCTACAAGGTTATAGACCGACTGTCTACAGAAAGCAAGTGTTTGGATATAACGCACCGGAAGTCGTGCACGGTTTGGCTAGGAATTGGCCGAGTTAGGTTTAGAGGGCCTCGCCGGCCAGGATTCGCTCGGTCGTTGCATTTGCATGAATGAACGCACCACGATCATGTGAGATTTTTGCCATGACGCTTGCACCCATCCACAATTGATAGAGCGTCAAGGCGGTTGCCCCAGGACTTCCGGAGATCACGATCGAACCGTCAGTCATCCCCTCTTTGAGGATGCGAGCGAGTCTAGAGATGATAGCCGAGGTCCCGGCTTTCAACGCGAGTCGCATACCTTCCGACATGTCGGAGACCTCAGCGCCGAGTTTCACTGCCAGACACTTCCCGTCAGGATCGTCGTGCTCTTGGTTTTTTCGAAAGGAGCGCCAATATGCAATTAGCCGTTCCCGGGCGGTACGACCAGGCTCCGATAGGAATTTGTCGATTTGTGAAAGATCTTTTTCAAAGTAGTGCTCGAGCAGGTCTTTCCCGAAAGCATCTTTGGACGCAAAGTAGTAATAGAATGAGCCCTTTGGAATACAGGCGGCACCCAAAAGTTGGTTAAGACCTACACCTGAAAAGCCTTTCGCCCCCACGATACGCTGCGCCGTGTCAAGGAGGTGCGTCTTTGCCGCGCTGTTGCGGGAGGTTGGTTCCTTCCGAGCCATTTCTCCATAGTAGTCGGCGCCTTGGGTTGAAGTCGATGCGTTGCACGAGCAATTCACAGCTCGGAGCCTTTGTGGCGGCCGTCTTTTCAATGCCTTGCAAGGGGGCAAAGATTGAACCCTAGAACTGTGGAACACATCAGAGTAAATATGATCAGCGGGCAAGTCATTGCAATAACCGGCGCGAGCAGCGGTATCGGACGGGCTACAGCGTTATGTTTGGCCGAATGCGGGGCGAAGGTGGTGCTCGGCGCGCGGCATGAAGACGGACTAGCGAGGCTGAAAGAAGAGATCACGGCTGCCGGAGGCCAAGCCGTATACCGGGTGACGGATGTGAGCAGGCGCGAGGATCTCCAGAGCCTTGTAGGGCTTGCTCAGCAGAGTTTTGGGCGACTTGATGTTCTTTTCAGCAACGCAGGTGCGATGCCTATTGGGCCGTTCGACGATCTCGCGGTCGATGATTGGGAAACGATGGTCGACGTGAACATCAAGGGAGTTTTGTTCGGTATCGCCGCCGCATTGCCTGTTTTCCGTCGACAAGACTCAGGTCACTTCATCCACACAGCTTCTGCTGCGGCTCGCAAAACGGTTCCCAACCAGGTGGTATACGCCGCAACGAAGGCAGCTGTGCTGGCTATTTCGGACGGCCTAAGACAAGAGCTCGCCGGTCACATTCGGGTAAGCACCATTCTGCCGGGCTTTACAGACACGGCGTTCAGCGAGCATGTTAGAAACCCGGAACTCAAGGAACAGCTTCAGAAGGCCGGTGCAAAATTTGCGATGTCTCCTGAAGCTGTAGCACGCGCGGTCGCCTATGTTCTTGAGCAGCCGGAAGGCGTCAACATTGGCGAGGTCACTCTTCGCTCCAAGGCACAGCCCTAGACCACTCCTAACCCGAAAGCGGATTGGAGATCTCAGCATCAAAAGAATTTCGGCCTGATCCGGCCAACTTCCCAGATTGCGGCTTCTCGTACAGATCAGATGGATGCTCTACGGGCGGATCGCACCTGAATGACACGCGGCTCTTGTCGAAACATCCTAAGCGGCGTTCACTTTGAACCCCGTCGTGGCCTCCATGCCGCGATGCAGGATTGCCGGATCGGATAAACCTTGATTATCGACACGGGGGATATAAGACTGACCGAGTCTCGCGACCTCTTCATCGGTCAGATGGATGTCGAGTGCTGCGACCGCGTCGTCTATGTGCTTCGTCTTCAACGCGCCGACGATGGGTGCCGCAATGACGGGATTGCGAAGCAGCCAAGCTAAGGCTACTTGCGCCTGGCCGACGCTACGTTCCGTTGCAATCGCAGCCACCGCTTCGACGATCTTCTGATCGCTGGCGGCCGTTGCCTCGTTTTGCCTGGCGCCGGCAAGCTCAGCTTCCGCACGGGCAGTCGATTCACCCCACGGACGCGCGAGTTTGCCACGGGCAAGCGGACTATAGACCATCGTCTGGACGCCTTCATCGGCGCATAGCGGCAGCATCTCGCGTTCTTCTTCCCGCGCAAGGAGATTGTAGTTGTCCTGCATGGACACGAAACGCGTCCAGCCGTTAGTTTTCTGCAAGTGAAGCGCCTTGCTGAACTCCCAGGCCTTCATGGAGGAAGCACCGAGATAGCGCACTTTGCCCATTTTCACAAGATCGTGAAGGGCTTCCAACGTTTCCTCCCAAGGAGTCGATTGATCGCGTCGATGAATCTGGTACAAATCGACGTAATCTGTGCCAAGTCGCCGTAAGCTACCGTCGATCTCCGCCATGATCGCCTTGCGGGATAATCCGATGGCGTTTGGCCCGTTGTGCGTGGGGGGAGCTACCTTGGTCGCGATGACGACGCTATCGCGGTTACTGAATTCTTTCAATGCTCTGCCAACGATCTCCTCGCTGCTGCCGTTGGAGTACATATTTGCTGTGTCGAAGAAGTTGATCCCCGCTTCGGTAGAGTGCCGAATCAAGGATCGACTGGCTTCCTCGTCGAGCGACCAAGCCGGGTAGCCGCGAGAAGGATCGCCAAAGCCCATGCAGCCAATGCAGATGGGCGAGACGTCAAGACCTGTGTGACCGAGCTTCCTGTATCGCATAGACCCTCCGAACCGGAAATGCAAAAGGGAGAACTCTCCGGTTACAATGGAGCTTACGGAGAACTCTCCGTTTAGTCAAGGAGGGTGATGGCAAGCGACGATCTTCTTCGCGCGGACGCAAAGGCAAACAAAAATCGCATTTTGGAGGTCGCTCGCGATGCATTGGCTGCTGATCCTGCGGCCTCACTCAACTCGATCGCCAAAGCGGCTGGGGTCGGTGCAGGGACGCTCTATCGTCACTTTCCCAGCCGCGAAGCTTTGGTGCTTGGCGTATATCGCAATGAGATCGACATACTGGCAGCTCTTGCCCCTACACTGCTTGCCAGGCACCCGCCCCTACACGCCTTTCGCACCTGGTGTGACCGCTTCGCGAAGTTCGGGAGGATGAAGTACGGAGTCGCTGACATCGTCCATGCGTCTACATCGGATCAGGAGCGTCCGGGACATCTACACGCCGATGCTGGGCGCCGTCCGCCAGTTCATCCAAGCATGTGAACGTTCAGGCCATCTGCGGGCCGGAACGGACCCCGAGGACTTTCTGGTCTTGGTGGGACTCTTCTGGCGCATCCCGCCAACGCCGTCTGGGGAAGCGCGCGTCAGGAGACTTCTTGCGCTTGCCTTTCGGGGTTTGGGAGCAAACGACGCATAACGATACGTGCCGGCTCACGCCAGTTAGGGCCGGGCTGCTCCAGATCGAGCCTCCGGGAAGCAGAGTTCCGCTATTGCGACATAACGGGACTGATCGATTATGCGAGCGGTAAAGCTGCTTTTGATAGGTAGGGTACAAAGTAGAGTCCTTGCAAAACGGCAAACATCTTAAGGCTAAAGGAGGAATTGTGCCGAGGATTGTTCGTTTGCATGAGTTTGGCGGCCCGGAAAATCTGCAGCTAGAGGATGCTCCATCGCGGCGGTCCGGCAAAGATGAGGTCAAGCGCGTGTGCAAGCGATTGCCTGAATCGTTCCGAAGCGATGTATATGCGTAGCTCCTATTACGGAGACAAGCCAACCCTTCCATCGCGCATTGGATTTGAAGCCGCGGGATCCATAGAAGCAGTGGGTCCGGGCGTGGACCCTGCCCTCATCGGCAGGCAAGTATCCACGATGGGCGGTTTCTCGCAGGGCGAGTTCGGCGTGCTCGGCGAAGAGGCTATTGTGCCGGTGTCTACGGTTGCCGAATACCCTGCCAACTTGTCGCCCTCCCAGGGCGCCTCAATTTGGATTGCATATCTAACGGCCTGGGGCGCTCTGATTCACTATGCACGAGTTAAGACGGGCGACTTCGTTCTGATTTCGGCCGCCTCCAGCGGCGTGGGCTTGGCGGCAATCCAAATTGTAAAAGACGCAGGCGCTGTGGCCATTGCTGCCACACGCACGTCGGAGAAGCGACAGGAACTGCTCGCACTCGGCGCGGATTACGTCATCGCGACCAAAGAGGAAGACCTGCCCGCTCGCCTGCGCGAGATGAGTGGCGGTGAGGGAGCCCGCGTGATGTTTGATTCTGTTGGTGGCCCATACGTCGAAAAGCTGGCCGAGGCCGCATCCCCTGGCGCCACCATCTTTCTGTATGGTGGACTATCCGGACAACCCACGGTATACCCACTTATGGCGGGATTGGCAAAAGCGATCAACCTGCGCGGCTATACGACTAATGAGGTCCGGGGCAAACAGTCCGTGCTTGAGGAAGGACAGCGTTATCTTCGCCAACGATTTCAAGACGGTCGGTTCGTTCCGAAGATTGCAAAGACGTTTCCCCTGGAGCAGTCAGCGGACGCGTATCGTTTTCTCGAATCCAATACGCAGGTCGGCAAGGTCGTTATCACTGCTTGAGGCATAACTTTACTCGACTCGCCGCCTTCGCTCTGCCCGTCACATGCCCTGAAGCAGTAATGAGACGTTCCATGTCTCGCATGGTAGGAGTCCCAACGAGGCGGCGAAACTCCCGAAGAACTGGGAAGCGCTTTCGTAGCCGGAGATGGTCACTCCGCTACGAGAACGGAGCGGAAGCGTGCCTTCCCTTTGCGAGTATGGTCGAGGGCCGCGTTGGCCTCGTGCATTGGAAATGTCTCGATCATCGGTTTCACTCCATGCGTTGCAGAGAATTCCAGCATTTGCTGCGTCTCGTCGATCGATCCTGGCTGACCGCCGACGATGGACTTTTCTCCACCAATGAGGTTCCAGGAAACCACAGAGATCGGCTTCTCCGGAATGCCCACGATGCAAAGCTTTCCCTGCGGTCGTAGAGCCGTCATGTATTGATCCCAAGGCAGGTCTGCGGATACCGTGGAGAGAATGAAGTCAAAAGACCGCGCAGCCTTCTGCAGCTCATCCGTGCCACGGGTGGCAATAAAGCGCGTAGCGCCGAAGCCGTGAGCCATCTCATCCTTTTCATGCGTGGAACTGATCGCGGTCACCTCGCAGCCCCACTTGGCGAGGTACTGCACCGCCAAGTGACCCAGACCCCCAATGCCGACGACCGCAACGCGGTCCGTGGGCCGCACTCCATAGCGAATCATCGGTGTAAACACCGTCGTGCCGGCACACATCAACGGCCCACCGTATTCGGAGGCAATCGTATCGGGTAAGGGGTGAGCGAACTGCCAGTTGTTCACCCGAACGACAGACGCGAAGCCTCCTTTGTGTTCGCCCATCACTGTGCCTACAACTTGGGCGCAGACGTGCTGCGCCCCGCCTTCACACCATTCACACTGCATGCACGAGCCGCAAAGCGCACCGACGCCGACACGCTGCCCGACCTGTAGCCGGGTAACGGCAGAACCTACTGCCGCCACTGTTCCGACGATCTCGTGACCTGGAACAACGGGATACTGGGAAATCCCCCACTCGAGGCGATGCGTTCGCCGCGCAGCGGCTTCGTTCAAGTCGTCGAGCACACCTTGCGCGTGCTGGAAGAACATCCGTCGCGCCTTCGCCGGCACCCACCACGCCAGCATATGTTGTGTGCGTGCGAGAACGTTCTCCGGAAGGACTTCAACAGCTGCGTTGCCGCCCACTGCGCGCACAAGGCTATCGAGAAAAGCCTGTGTAAGCGTTTCGGCCGGACCGAGCGTCGGTGGGCAATGAGCCTGCTTGCCGACCTGGTGAAGGGTAACGAAAGCTTCCCTGTTTGAATCCCCCTTGTAGATGAGAAGGGCCTGGCTCATGGCAAAGTTTCTGTTGCTGCCGATCGAGATCTGGGTCTGCACGTGTGAGGTCTCCTTATGCTTGGTTCAGGGCCTCCACCAGCGTGAAGAGCTCCAGGTTGATCGCCAGAAAGCGCGCAAAGCCACGGAAGGCTTTGTCGGCTTCAGCAGGGTTCGAGGGGGAGAAAACCTGGAGGTAAGTCGGCTCGTGCGAAGCCTCCTGCATGGAGCGGGCTTCCGCGTCGAACGCCGCGGCAATCGCATCCTGGTCGTGAAAGCAGATCAGCAAGGCAGGCAGAGGGATGTCGTCCCAATAGGCATCGATGAGCTCCCGAGGCGAACGTGAGGGAACGCGGGTCAACGCCGCGATGCGAAGCAGGCTTTCGATCCATGCCCTCTGTGGGCCACGGCGATGCCGGCGAATCAGAGCGCGGTAGTCTTTAGCTTGCCGTTTGTCTTCTCCGCGGAGAAATGCCGGTAATGCTCCTCCGACGTCGGCGATCTCATACTCTTCGCGGGCCTGTTCGTCTTCCTGTTCCGCCCACTCACGCAGGTTCTCGTTGTATGCCTCTGCATCTGTGTGGTCATACAAGCGGAGCCAGCGATAAAGCGAGAGCCGAAGCAGGTGATAGAAGGCTGCTCCTAGCCCTTCCTCCTCTTTCTCTAACGCTGCCAGGGCAGGGCCGATCTTCAAGTATCCACAACCGCTGCAATCAACCGAAAGAAGCAGTACGCCTTCACGCAGATTCTCGTCACCGTAGCTGCCGATACTGTCTTGTATCGAGAGTTCGTAATTGACGTTGCGGGTCAACATATCTCCGCAGCGCTCCTCGATTTCTTCTTTGATTGCGGCCGCCGCGAACCTGAGGGGCTGTTTGCCGCTGCTCTTCCATAGGGTTTCATCTCCGAGGTCATGCTCCACCAGGACTCGGCAGAGCTCGAGGAGGGTGCCCGTATTTTCGCTATGGGAGTAAGCGGCTGGCACTTCGGCCAGGCTGGGGAGCGCCTGGCCGAAGGCTGGTGCCAGCAGCCCTACAGCAGGGGCGCCAGCAACTCGGTGGGTGCGTCGAGAACACGCTGGGCTTGGTTTCGGTAGGGTTGGACGGCTTCCGCGAGGGCGGAGCATAGCTTGACGCACTTGTCGCATTCGAGATGTCTCCTGAGCCGTTCTTCGTTAGGTGTAAGCGGCTTCTGGGTGAGGCTGGCAAACTCAACCAGAAGCCGATCCTTCGCTGTGCTGGGCATGCCGTTACCCCTTCGAGCCAATCGCCCGGGTGAAGGTGTATCGCAAACTCCTGCCGGCGTCTTCTGGCCCAGAGACCGCTGCCGTCGAGATCTCCGGGTAGGCTGCGGTGAGCAACTCTCGAACCTGCTCCACAGTCATTTCAGGGTTCGGATCGGGAATCTTGGACCCGTTGTAAACGAACTCACGCGGCAACAGGTTCGTCTTCAAGGTCATTTTCGGTGTCGTCGTCAGACTGCTCATTGGCTTGGATCTCCTTCAGGATTTCGTCCTCATCGGAACTTGGTGGCGTAGGTTCTGCTGCAGTAGGCAGTGTGTCGAAGAGACCAGGTGCTGGCGCTGTTTTTGCTGGTTCAGGTTTCGCGGGCTCTGGCTCTGGCTTCTTGACCGTCATCTTGGTCTTCGACTTCGCCTCTTCCTTTGCCTGTTTGCCCGCGGCGTCCATCTCGGCCTTGGCCGCTTCGAGGGTGTTCTTTAGCTCCAGATGTTTGCCGACGAACTGGACGAAAGCCTGCGGCAACTGTTCGTCCAACTCCTCGGCAGTACCCGTGACGCTGAATGGAGTTATGAGAGCTGTATTCTCACCCGTGCCTACCTGCTTGGGAAGCACGTTGACACGAATCTGATCCTCCTCGAGGTGAGTGACCGTGAGCAGAACGGCTCGCTGTCGTAGGAGGGGCGCGAGTTCTCGGAACATAGAAGTACCTCTGAAGAATGGGATTTGACGGAAACCGGAAGTTGAGGCCGAATCAAGACGTGATGAATGACCGACCGATACGAGTGAGCGAGCTGGCAGAGTTTGTGTACTGCCAACGTGCGTGGTGGCTAAAAATGGTGTGCAAAGAGCCGTCCAGCGCTGAAGCACGGGAAGCCCAGGTTGAAGGGGAGCTTTGGCATCAGGCGCAAGGCGCAAAGATCGCGAGGACTGATGCGCTGAGTGGCGCCGGTATCGCGGCTATGGTCCTGGCTCTTCTGTTGCTTGCTGTGGCTCTCTGGCGGGTGCTCTGATGCTCCTGCTGCTGGCAGCTTTGGGTGCACTGGTTGTAGGTGTGCTGCTGCTACGCCTCAGCCAAAAACGAAAGAGGGCGCTCGGGATCCCGGATGGCGACGTCGTCTACCAGGACCACGAAAGCCAGCAGGTGAGCCCACCCACGCTCGTTTCAGAGCGGCTGGGACTTCGAGGGAAACCTGACTGTCTGATCCGCAATGTGGACGGAATCATCCCAGTGGAGCTGAAGAAGTCGGCTCGACCGCCGGCCAGAGGTGGGGTGTATCCCAATCACCTGATCCAGGTGCTTGCTTATATCGTCCTCGTGCGTGAGCACTACGGCGAACAGGTGCCATGTGGTCTCGTGCTGTATGGCAAAGAGGAGGCGCGGAAGGTTTAGGGCAACGGCAGTGGCCATGGAATCTCCTTGAAAGCAGAAAGACCCGGCACGAAGGCCGGGTCCAGACACAGGAAAGCCCGTCCAGAGGACGGGCGGGCTAGATGCACAGGTGAGAGACGTGACGAAGCTGACGTTAGTTTTCGTCTTGAAGGATCGCCTCATAGTTCTGACCGCCGTAGAAGATCCCGATAATCTGGACCTGATCGGCGTCAACCGCAAAGGCAACAACAACACGTTTACGGTAGCTGGTGATGCGCAGCCCTAGCCGTACATCATCGCGGCGAGTGCCTCGCAGTGGAAAGGTACTCAAGCTCTCGCAATAGGTGACAATGCCGTCTGTGAACCGCGCAGCGGTCTCCGGAGATGCTTCAACCGCAAGGTAGCCATACAGCTCAAGCAGCTGCGCCTCTGCTTCAGGCGTAAAAACAACCGTGTAGGGCATCAACGTTGCTTCGCAACCGCTTTGTTGTGTTCTGTCGAGAGTGTTTCCCGAACATGCTTTGCGGAAACGGCCCGAGACGGGTCGGCTCTCAAAGCGTCAAAAGCCGGACCTACGCTTTCGTGAAGCCAATTTTCGACGACGCGATCACGAGCGATAAGAGTCCGGAGACCATCCCTGATCACTTCGCTTTCCGTGGCGTACTCGCCAGCTTCTACCTTGGCACGTACCAGATCCGCCATTTCGTTAGGGAGGGTAATGCTGAGTTGCTGTGTAGAGCGCATGGGTGCCGCCTCCGAGTAGGATTGAATCCTATTGTATTCCTCCATTGGTGCCTCCATTTATTTCTTTTGCAGTGGGCCCGGGAGGGAAGATTTCCTCCCCTCTCGGGCGCGGTTGGCGGGGGTAAATCAGCCGAACAGCCTCATCTGCTCGCCATGCGTGTGACCGGTTGGCCAGAGCGGGGCAGATTTTCGCTTCGAACGTGGGTTGGTAGGAAAGACCAGCTGAAGACCGGCCATGACTGGAAGCTCGATTGACTCGGGAACAACCTCAACCTTCTCCAGTTGGATCGGCGTGACTGGCATTGGGATCACCTCTGCCATCGGCTTCGGTGCCGGTACCTGCTTGGCCCGTTCGCGCTCCAGGTCCTTCCAGACAGCATCGGCTGTTTCACCAACCCCGCCCTTCTCGACCAGTTCACGAGCCATGGCGGACAGCAGATCCTCGTTGGCATCGAGCGACTGCAGCCCTTCGCCGGAGAACTTGCCTTCCATCATGAGCGCGACCAACATCTTCTTGCCCATGTGCCGGATGCAGGTCTCCTGCATCGTTCCGCTGTAGGCCAGAAACTTCACCCGGACCGGCAAGTGCTGCCCGATCCGCCACGATCGCCGGCTCGCCTGACGCAGCGTGTGGAGCGAATATCCGGTCTCGTAGAAGTAGAGCGTCGGGAAAGCCAGCAGATCGAGGCCGGTCTCGACCAGCTTGGGATGGCAGATGACCACCTCTACCCCTTCCTTCAGCTGCTTCTCGTACCAGGCCTCCCGCTTGTCCGTGGGGACCGTGGAGCGGAGAACCGCCACTCGAAAGCCCGCGTTCCCGAGAACATGAGCCAACCGCCCCGTTACATCGTGCTTGCCTGTGAACGTAGCGTAGACCTGGCACCGCCTGCCCTGCTTCAGCTCCTCCCGGATGTCCTCGATCAGACGCTCCTCCTTGGCGTATACCTCGGTTTCCGGCAGGCTGGACGGATTGGTCACGAAGAAGGGCACCATGCAGCCTTCCTTCGGATCAAACTTCTTGCCCCAGATCTCCTCGATGCCAAAGGGGTGGTCCGGATACAGCAGAAGCGTGTTGAGCATGACGCTCATCAGGCTCTTGTTGCCCCTGTGCTCCTTCATGGCGGAGGTGATGTCCTTCTCGATCTCTTCGTACGCTGTGGCGAGCTCCCCGTCCATGTCCACGGTCAGCACGCTTTCCTCGTACGACGGCAGCTGATCGGAGATGTCTTCAAGCGTGATGAAGGCTGTCGACTCCATCAGGTACTTGCCGAAGAGAAGGGGTGACGCGCCGGGTTTGCGGAGAACCTGGACGGTGCGCTTTTGGGCTTTCGAGCAGGCATTGTCGGTCTCGCGGACCTTCTCCACGGTCTCAAGGACGCCGTATTGCTCCTGAAAGTCCCGCCGCCCCTGGCTGCCTGCCTCGTACCCGGCCGCCACCATCCGCCGCGGTTCCATGCGGTAGAAGATGTTGAACAGGTCGTCGGCATAGCCTCCCATGAGCGTGCCCGTCAGCGCAATCAGCTTTTCGGCACAACGGGCGAGAACTCCGAGGCCGTTGCCCTGTGCTGTGTCGCCGGCAAGTTGGTGCAACTCGTCGGCGATCGAGTAGTCCCACCAGCCCTTCATATACCGGCCGATGAAGTCGAGCGGCGCCATACGCTGTATCTTGCTGCCATCAGCCTGCCACAGAGGAGAGAACCGGGTGGTGCCCGTCTTCCCTGCCGTATAGGTCTCATGGAATTTGGCCTCCCGGAGATCCAGCCGAGTGAGGAAACCACCCTCCTGCGACGGGATCGCATGGCCTGTGTCGGGGTTGATCAAGCCCCCGAGGTCGCGGCCGCTCTTGGCCACATTGAAAGCATGTTTCCAGAAGTAGCCGAGCTTGCCCTTCTCCTTGCCCATGATGAAGAAAGCCGGACCAGGGCAAAGAGCGCGCCAGCCAGCACGTCCCATGCTGCGCAACTTCGGGAGAGTTGTGGTCAGGCCACGGACGATGGTCTTCCCTTTCTCGAGCTTGACCTCCACGATGCCATGCGTGTTCTTCGGGTCGCCGCCGTTGCGCAGGTCCTCGATGATGAACGCTCTGCCTCCGGGGACCGTGAGAAGCGCCTCACGCGCCCACTTGTGGACGATGTGTGGTGGGCACATCACGAGCGACGTGTACGGTTTGTCGCCGGCATGTACGTGGATCGTGCCCAGCGACATGAAGGTCTTCCCTGCCCCGCACTCCGCCACAATACGGGCTGCGCGGGCGGTCTTCAGGTACTTGGCTAGTCCAGTGATCGCGAGAGCCTGAGCAGGCAGCGGGGAACGGAGAAGCGAGCTTAGACGGGGAGCGACATCGTCCTTGGGTGACTGAAGCGCGGGGTAAGTCTCCACGATGCGCGAGCCCAGTTCAGGAGCCATCGCGCGCAGGTAGTCGAAGTAAGTTTCCATGAGGGGTCTCCTGAAGTGAGCGAATGAGCAATGGAACAGGCCAGCTCACGCTGGCCTTGTTTGGGAGGGGTGTGACTAATTACTGACGATAATGCGACTTATGAGAACCGCAGGGTGGCGGGAGAAGTTTCTGTTCGTCGCAGCAGAAGCAGGAGAACGCGACTCCGGCCCAAGCGAACGGATCTTTCCATGTAAACTTGATCGGCATCTCGTCAACTCTGAACTGCGCGCTGTAATCGCTCAACCTCTCCAAAAGGATGCGCTGGGTTAGCCTCCATTGACACGTCATTCTTTAATTGCCGGAAGGGGTTTATTGTATGTGGGCGGATAATGAGACTTCAGATGATCTGATCGGATTTCAGGTTCACGCGGACCTTATCCGCAGCGTCGTTTCAGACGACAAGATGTTGCCCGTCACCATTGGGGTGTTCGGCGACTGGGGTGGCGGTAAGACGAGCATAATGAAGATGCTTAAACGCGATCTCGCGTCGGAGAACTGGACTGATGAAGACGTTGAACAAGCTCTCTACCAAGACATCGCTGTTGTTTACTTCAATGGCTGGCTCTTCGAGGGCTATGAAGATGCAAAATCTGCGATCCTCTCATCTATTCTTCTCGCCTTGGGCGATCATAAGAGATTTGGGCCGAAGATTCGCGACAAGGCCGTATAGCTGCTCAAGTCGGTCGAATGGATGCGGATCGCTAAATTCGGTTTCAAGCATATTGTCGTGCCGGCGGCAGCGGCTGCCGCGACGGGTGGCATGTCCGCCATTCCGGCCGTCCTCGCCGCTTCCGTAGGACCGGGTCACGCCGCCAAAGACAAGCCAACACACGAAGGGAGTAGCGAGAAGGCGCAAAGCGAAGAATCTTGGTTCAAAGCCAAAGAGGAAGAACACGCCTTCAACGTCCGAACCTTTCGCGAACGATTCAGCAAGCTTCTCGAGGACAGCGACATAAAAACTCTCGTTGTTTTGATTGACGACCTCGATAGATGCAGTCCCGAACGCGTAATCGAAAACCTCGAAGCCATCAAGCTATTCTTAAGCGTTCCATCTACTGCCTTTGTCATCGGTGCTGATCCACGCATCGTTGAGCATGCGATTCGCCTCCGCTATGCGGAGCGGGCGGGCGGTGACGAACCAGAAGAGAACAAACGTTTGGTGAAGGACTACTTGGAAAAGGTAATCCAAATTCCTTACCGCCTACCGCGACTCTCCAGTTCGGAGATTGAGACCTATATGTCTCTGTTATTTTGCGGACTCTACCTCGGGAAGGACGATGCGGATCGCTGTATCGTTCAAAGCCACAAGGAACGGACGGCCAATCGCTACAGCGCGTTCGGGTTCGCCAAGGTGAAAGAGACATTGGGTAAAGAGCCTAATGGATCGCTCAGCGAATCCCTCATTTTCTCCGCCACTGCAGCCCCGTTGATTGCTAAAGGACTTGAAGGCAATCCACGGCAGGTGAAACGCTTTTTGAATGCGTTCATTCTGCGGAAGAAGCTTGCGAAGGTCGCGAAGCTGAGTCATATCAAAGACGACGTGCTCGTCAAGCTCATGATCCTCGAATACACCGACGATGGATTGTTTAAAGACCTATTTGCGAAGCAGGCCAGCCAGGCAGGCCTTCCAGGTGAACTCGCTGCTCTTGAGAAAGCCGGTTCAGACGAAAGCGCCTTTAACGAGGCTGCTAAAGATCTCATCAAGGGGTGGCGGGATAAAGCTACCCGGCAGTGGATCGCTCTTGAACCGGCTCTGGCGCACGTCGACTTAAGGGACTACTTCTGGATTGCGAGGGATAAGCTAGATGCGACCTTCGCCGGTCTGTCGATGGTGAGCCCGCTCACAAGGGCAGTACTGGCAGACCTTCTATCGGGCGTCACAGTACAGCGGAACGCCGGCCTCGAAACAGCGAAGCAGCTAAGCGGCGACGAATTTAAGATGCTCTACGAACTCCTTGACCAAGCAATAATGCGTCAGCCGGACGATAAGAAGGGGTTTGATGCGATTCGCTTGCTAATGGAAAAAGGCATCGCAGGCGCCGGAGAACAGTACAATGGCATTCTTCTCAAAGTTCCATTTTCAAGGGCAAACATCGCCGCAGGCACCGATGTAGGAAACCTTGTTAATGCCCATTCGGAATTTCGGTTAGTACTCCAGCCTGCCCTCGACCGGCTAAAGGAGTCGAATGAAAAAATTGGAGCCGCGTACAGGACAACACTTAAGGGGGGCAAGAAATAGTGGGTACATCCGCTCCTTACGACGCGCCCCCCAGTTGGGAACATGTAAAGGCCGATGTCACGCGGCTCGCTAAAGACGGTGTCATTCCAGCTGCCAAGCTTCGGCGACTCCTCCAGAAGGTAGTTCATGCCAACGGCGGCAAGGTGGAGATGTCTAGGGGCGACAGGCAAGGTGCATCGGGCGGGGCCGGATCTGCCGCACCAGCCCGCGCCGCAGCAGGTCGCTTAGCAAACTTCATCTCTGATGTTCAGCAGTATGGCCTTTCCGAAGCCGCCACACGCGCCGGGCTGGGAGATCTCGGTGGCATGTCCGTCAGCGACGTGCTGAACACGCTCCTCGATCGACTGGGTGGCGAATCAAGCACGGTTGACGACGCCGATGCACGTCAAGCGCTCTCCGATCTTCAAGAAGAACTTCTAGCCGAAGCCAAGACCGTAGAAGAGGTGGAAGCGATTCTCTCTAATCTGGAACTCAATATCGAAGGATTGTTGGAACGCTATTTCGGTCACTACATCTTCGAGCAATTCAGTCGCGTCTTTTACGAACGCTTGGTGCAACGAGTAGGAGCGCAGCAAGCGGTGTCTTTTCTTGGTCAGATCAGGGAGTTCATTGGGTCTTCCCTGGCCGGCCGAGCCTTGGAACGCGACTTGTCGAAGGTTGACTGGGGAGGAGCCGATGGAGCGAACATCGTAAACGATATTTGCGCGCAGACGCTGGAGGTCTTTGGAGCCTAATGCCTTACACGGTTGTGGTGGACAAACTAGCTTCTACATCAGAGAAATTCCCGGTTGTCAGCATCAATGATCATGACGGCAAATCGCTCGGCACACTCGATGTGCAAGCGACGGCCTTCGAATTGAAACGCGTGCCAAGCCGACTCGCAGCTGATTTTCTACTGATTGCGGCCACGGTTTACAGCCTCGATAAAATCGTTCTGAGAACCGATGCATCGAACGCCTGGACCCGCGTCTTTGATGTCACCATCCCGGTTAGCGAAACCTGCCTATGGGCCAATGCGTCCAGTAGTTTGAATACCTGTGTTTCTTTCTTGACTGGAGATACGTGGACCTTCAATTTTGTTAAGGCCAAACGTCAACTGCTCGGTGCTTCCGCGGTGGGCCGCGTGATTCCAAAGATCGCAGAAATCGGTGCCGTCTCCTTGTTCTCTGGAGGGATGGATTCACTCGCAGGCGTGATCGATTGGCTGGAAGGCAATCCGAGCAAAGGTCTTCTTCTCGCCGGACATCATGACGGGCAAATGAGCGGGCCCTTCGGGGATCAAAAGAACATTCTGCCGGTCCTTCGTAAAACATACCCGGGCCGTATTGCTCAATCTCTGGTACGTGTTGGCAATACCGGCGAGTCTTCCGAGATTACGTTACGGGGTCGCTCCCTTTTGTTCATCGCGGTCGCGGTGTGTGTAGCATCCGGATACGGATTCGAAGGCCCGCTTATCCTGCCAGAGAATGGTACGATCGCGCTAAACGTTCCACTTAGTCCTTCACGTCGAGGATCTTGTAGTACGCGCACCGCACACCCGTTCTACATTGCTCTGCTTGCACAAGTCTTCGCAAAAGTGGGACTGAAATATTCCATAGAAAATCCTCTCATGATGAAGACAAAGGGTGAGGTAGCTCGCACATGCGTCAACCAGGCGCTTTTCCAAAAACTCGTTGCGTCTTCAGTTTCGTGCGCGAAGCGCGGACACAAAAGGATATGGGCGAATAAGCATGTGAAGTCATGCGGTCGGTGCATGCCCTGCATTTACCGCCGCGCTGCTCTCCAATCCGCAGGCCTCGACAACGAGCTCTATGGGAGCGACATCTGCGCCGGTGAAGTCGACTTCAATGACACTGAGACCGAAGGGCCCGCGGATCTCCGTGCGTGTCTATCGTTCGTGCAAAGAAACCCATCTCGGCGGGAGATTGCCACCCTCCTTTTGGCAAACGGTTCGTTAGACGTGAGCCTGTTGGACAGCTATGCAGATCTCGTTGTTCGAGCCTTTGAAGAGATTCGATTGCTATTCCGTGCGAAGGGCACAAAGGAACTTAAGCGAATGGCTGGAATCAAAAATTGATCCTCGATATGCATTGCCACTTGGACCGCTACCCGAACCCTCGTGAGATTGCGAAGGAGGCGGAGCGTGCTGGCGTGACAATCGTCGCAGTGACGAACCTTCCTAGTCATTTCGCGGCCGGTAAAGAACCTGCTTCACGCTTAAAAAATGTTCGGCTCTCCTTGGGATTACATCCGATTCTGGCTCCGCATTCGCACCTTGAATTGGCTCTCTTCTCACAGCTCGAACCTTTGACCTCATACATTGGTGAAGTCGGACTCGACTTTTCCAAAGATAGCATCGGCACCAAACAGAAGCAGATTGATTCGTTTCGATTCGTGTTAGAACGGATTGCAGGAAAGGCCAAGATCCTCTCAATTCATTCGCGGAAAGCTGAATCCGAAGTTCTCACATGTCTTCGTGACCATTCAGTCACGGGTGCAACGTTCCATTGGTACACCGGAACGAAGGAGGTGTTGTCACAAATACTCGACGACGGCCACTTTCTTTCAGTCAACAGCGCAATGCTGAAGAGCAGCAGCGGTAGAGAACTGTTGGCTGGAGTTCCGCCCTCGTGTTGTCTTCTTGAGACAGATGGACCCTACACCAGAGTGGGGCGAGCATCATCCCGTCCAATACATCTCCATCAAGTCGTTGAGCAGCTTAGTAACTTATGGTCGTTGCCGATCAGTACTACTGAAGAGAAGATTGCAAGCAATTTCAGGAAGATGCTGCAAAGGAGCAGTGGAGGCTCAGAGATTTAGTTGGCTTTTGAACCTGTCGCACGCCCTTTGTCCTGCGGCGCTCAGATAAGTAATGACAAACGTTAGTACCGGAAGTTGGCATGGTTCGGGCCGAACAACCCCGGATTGGTCAACATTGTGCGACTTGTCGGGACTAAGCCTATGCCACTGAGTGCTCGGCGATTTGGCACTTATCGAGAACACGGCCACGAGCAAGTGGCATCTATGCGTCGGATTCATACGGTCCACCAACTGAAGCGAGTCGAGTTATAGACTTAGCCTCATCCGTATGCCATCCATCCTCACACTTACGATCATCATCACGGTTTGTTGGATATGCTATGGGCTGGCATCTAGCAGAACTGCAGCCTCTCCCAAGATCAGCGCTGAAGGGGACGCAGACGCGCCAGATAGCTACGTTGCAACAATCCTGGCGGAACAGGAAATGACCCTTACCGCGACAATAAGTTTTGGCGGCGATCCACAGAAGGCTACTCGTATGTTGGTCGATGGAAAACAGACGACCGGCAAACATTATGTGTATGTCCACAAGGGGGCAAATGAGGAGATTTTCTACGTGGGGAAAGGAGCGGGAGACCGCGCTTACTCCAAAGATCGGATGCCTCACTGGCACCATTATGTGAAGACCCGGTGTGGTGGTCAATACACAGTAGAGATTGTTCGCCGGTTCCACAGCGATGAGGCAGCCCTCGAGTTCGAAAGCGACCTGATCGCACTCTATGGCCATCAACTAGTGAACTGGCAGAACTCAGGACGGCAAACAGACCTTGTCGTTAATGCGCGATTCCATAAGCTGCGGAAGGCAAACTGGTTATTCATCGCTGAGATGCTTCCATTGGAATCGAGCGGCTTGGTCGCAGCCGAGGAAAGGTATCAAGAGGCTATAAGCCGTATGACCGAGTACGCCACACTCGTTTGGGAAGTTGGACTAGTGGCCGAGTTGAGCAGAGAAATCAGCGAGTCGTGGGATTGCCATCTTAACGCAGCTGACCTCGGCGCATTGGACCGCCTATCCCTCCTGTATAAGAAACAGCAACGATGGCAAGACCTGATCAGCGCGGCTGACTCGTTCTTCGCGATGTATCCAACCACGCGCACTCAAGGCATCTCCATTGCCATTCTGAAAAGACGAGACGCTGCCGAAAGGAAACTGAAAGGGTGACAGGGGGCCGGTGTCCTCATTGAGCAAGAATGTTGGCGGCTCGGGAGATTGGTCCTCATAACGCCGTTTCGGAAGTAGTACGTAGAGGGTCACGTCCCAATCACAATCAGACGTTTGGACGGCCGTGTCACCGCCACGTACAGCATCTGCTGCGCCTCCAGCAAGTTGGTTTCCTCGCGTCGGCGTATGTCGGGGAGGTCAACAAAGACCGAGCCGATGGTGGACCCCTGGCTCTTGTGTACGGTGAGCGCATAGATGGACTGCAGCTGCGCGAGGGATTGCTGAAAGTCATGCAGATGCTTCCATCGGAGCCTTGTATCGGCAGCTTCGTCCTTGATGCGTGCGATCACCTTCTGGAACTCGTTATTGTCCGCGACCATGTGAACCGTCTTTTCATTGCCATCAGCGTCACGCAGGCAGAGCTCCCAGGACGGTACCGAAGCTGTCCACTTCGACACACCATGGGCCTCTTCAACCTCATGGATGAAGGTGCCGCGCTTTATCGCGATCACTTTGGCTTCCTGGTTGTTTGCGAAGAGCAAAGTGTTCTCGAGAATCAAGGGCTGACGAAAGAGCGCGCTCTCTCCCGGCATGAAAGGCGTCGGGATGTTCTCCCCATACCGCCATCGCCGGATTGTCTCGTTGACTTGCGCGACGCGTTCATTGGTCCAGGCGAGATAACGAAAACTGTCCGGATCGGCCTCAAATTCAGATGAGGTGAAGGCTTTCTTCATCCAACGGTGCGCTGCTTCCCCAGGGATGAAGACTCCATGCCCGCTTGCCAGAGCTGATTGCGTGCACCAGGACAGGTCTGGATCTCCCCCCTGACTCTTCCGGATCACATTGGCAGCGGCGAGGATCGGGTTGCCGGCTGCCTGGCGAACGATTGTCGTAAGGTGCGATCGGTTCGGGGTCCGGAAGGTCTGACTTTCCGTCTCCCCGACGGGCGGTAGCTGCGCTGGGTCACCGACAAACAGCACGAAGGCATTTGGAAGATGGCGTTTGATGTGACGGAACAGGTCTTCGTCCACCATGCTGCACTCGTCCAGCACCACAACATCGGCCGTGACAGGCTCCGCCCCTCGATCACGCTGAAATACGAGCCGGTCGGTCTGAGGCTTAGCTTTCAGGCTGAGCACGCTATGAATGGTGCGGCATGTCACGCCTTCGATCCTGGCCTCGGCCAACTTGCGCGCAAGTACCGTCACGGCCTTGTGTGTGGGAGCACTCAGGATGACCCGGCGCTTGTTCGCCAGCATGTTCTTCGTGAGGCGCTGCATCAGGTACCTTGTCAATTTCATCGATGAGAAGGACGCAGCGCTTCTCCTTCTCGATTGCAGTGAGGAGAGGGCCTGCTAAAAAGAACGCACGGCTGGTGACGTCCCTCCGGATCTGGTCCCAATCATGCGCCCCCTCGGCTTTGGTCTTCAGCAGGACGAAGAGCTCCTGGAGGCTCTTGTCGTAGTGGCCGATCGCCTTCTCCTCGTTTATCCCTTGGTAGCACTGAAGCCGAAGTAGCTCGGCACCGGAAGCGCGCGCGACAGATTGCGCGAGCTCAGTCTTGCCGGCGCCGGCAGGACCCTCCAGCATGATGGGCTTATTGATCTTCCCCGCAAGGTAGACCGTTGTTGCCGTCTTTTGATCGGTAAAATAGCCGACCCTACTCAGCTCAGCGAGCGCTTGCTCTGGCGAATCAAACATCCACTCAATCCTCCACGCTGATTGGCTCAGCGTGGGGAGAGACTAGTATGGAGCCGCTACTCGGTCAAATCGGCTACTTCGTGTAGATCGTTCCGTCTGGGCCTTGCTAACCCTTCTCTGTGCGTCGAAAACCGTAGTTGGAGTCAACAACCTGAACATCTCCTGTCTTCCACTTGCCTACGGGAACTAGGTATCGAACTTTGGCTTCATACGAAAGCGTGTACACCTCTGTCCCTTGGAGGTTTGATGCTTGAGCGTTCGTTTTCTTCAAGCTGACAAGCTCACGAACAGTGTCGACGTGGTTTTGAGCAGCTATGTGGTGCCACACAGCTTGAGCATCTTCTTCTGTAGGCGGGACAGGAGTCGACTGGCAGCCCGCTAACGCAGCAAGGAGGGTTCCACAAATTACGTTCCGGAGTCGTCGTGTCATCAAATCACCGTTTCTGGCATTTCGCGCAGCATGGGAGTCAGCTCTCTTAGTGTTTCCTCGAAGATCAGCCGAGCGCCGGCCAATCCTTCCTCCACACCAGACACACTTGCACTGGTGCAGATGAAAGATCGAGCTGCGGCAAAGAGAACCAACTGAGAGCCTCCTGTGCGTCCCTGCTCGACTACTAACTCTCCTAGATACTTCATTAGTCGACCAGTAAGTGCGTCACAGCGGTCATTCATTTCGGTACGATCTGGAAAAGCTGATGTGACGTAACCCTGCTCCGTATGTGTCCTAGTCATAGCGAGCCTTCGCTCACAAAGTTCGTCAAGCTTGTCCGCCGCGTCCCTGGCAAGCTTGGGATCTGCTGCCATGAACAACTCCAGAGCTTTTCTGAGTAGTCCTGATGTCGAATTGTCTTTCAAGAGTTCAGAAAACTCATTGGTTAGGTCTGTTGGGCCACCCATGAAGACGTCCTCGCCCGGAGCTGAAGTCCTCATAAAATTTACCATCAAAGCAATAAACACAGGAACCTCGGCAACGCCCTTTTTCACAATCTCTATTTCAGACCATATCTGCGGCCCGTGGCTAGCGGCGGCTTCCATAAGTTCGATTGGTGTTATGAACCTTTGCTCCTCCAAAGTGTCCTTGGTGAGCTACTCAGGGATGTAAATCCAACGCTTATAACGCCGCTTTATCATCTTGCAGAACGTCATATCATTCTTGAGACTCTTGATACATCTTGCTTCTATATTAAGCAGAACCGGGAAGTGCTGACGATGTGACCGGGAGGTTCCGTTATTCTGACCGGGACGTTCCTCATGTCTAACCGGGAAGTTCTGTCTTTATGACTGGGAAGTGCGAGGAAAAATGAGCTTATCCGCAGGCGCATGTGGAAAAACTTGAGGCTGATGCTTTGCACAGGCAAATCACTATCAATTTCGCTCAACAAGTTCCATCCAGCAACGGCTAATTGCTTGATAGAAGTAGGGTCACCAGGAAATGCCTAACCATAGTTGCTCATTGCATGATCAAGGACGAGGCTAGGTAAGAACGTGGTGGCTTCTGGTCCATACGTAAGTTTGAGTTGTCGAAAATGACCGGGAAGTGCGGACCATGGGTTGCTCCTTGCATGATCAAGGACGAAGCTAGGTGAGAAACGTAGTGGTTGTTGGTCCCTACGTAAGTTTGAGTTGTCGAGAATGACTGGGAAGTGCGGACCATGGCTGCTCCTTGCATGATCAAGGACGAAGCTAGGTAAGAAAACGTAGTGTTGCTGGTCCATACGTAAGTTTGAGCTGTCGAGAATGACCGGGAAGTGCGGACCATGGTTGCTCCTCGCATGATCAAAGGACGATGCTAGGTAAGAACGTTGTTGCTCCTGGTCTATACGTCGGTTTTAGTTATTGAGAATGACCGGGAAGTGCGGTTGGAACTTTATCTTACGAGTTCAGCAGCTAACATTTACAGCTAAGCCTTACCAGAGAATCTCGAATGACCGGGAAGTGCCGTCACATCGCTCCATTGCTCCATAGTTGTTAGGCCGCCAAGCACCCACTGTTCATCATTGTGGAAAAGTTCGTGTCCGCGAGGTGCCTAATGTGCAAAAAAGCAGGCTGAATCTAAGCCTGTGGAGAAGTTCAAAGCAGTTTAGTTATCAAATGACCGGGAAGTGCCGTTCGATCTAATTACTGACCGGGAAGTGCTTTGATCCCCGTCTGATTCAATCTTGAACTGGTATACGTGAAGAGCCTGGATCGGGCGAGTTCTTGTGGCACTGACGAACGATATCGTCGGAGCAACATCATAGCCCAGCGACCAAGAATGACTGGGAAGTGCCGTGGAATGACCCAGAAGTGCGGTTGATTTACCTTTAGGCTGAGTCAAATCCGCACTTCTAGGTCATTATTGAAATGGGCTTGGGATCGGCAAGCGACGTACTGCCCTTGCTTGAGGAAGGAAGTGCATTCCGCCTCTCGGCGGACCAATACGTAGGCCTGCCTTCTCGGCCTCAGCGTTCAGTTCAGGCCAAATTGTCTTGAACACAGAAATCGCTTCCTTAAATCTGGTACGGATGCGACTTGCAACACTGTCTTCTTGCCAGAGTTGTTCCCGGAGGCTTTCCCAAGGAATTAGGGTCTCGGTTTGCGCTGAGAAACTGCGCCAGTAGAGGAAGATGAGGTGATCCTGAAGCTGAGACTTCTTCTTTGTTGCCTGTAGGAGTTCGAAGGGTACGGGCACATGATACTGGAGTATCTCCCGGAAAATGCGTTCGCCCAAGCGGAAGCCGAACGTAGGTGAGTCAAGGCGTAGTAGCGCTTGCCCACTTTTGGCTGACTTGATATCAACAGAAGTCGGGAGGTGGGATTCTTCGATGAAAGGAACCAAGACCGTTGATTCCTCGGTACTTCCCTTTCTCACTACACCAATGGTCAGTCCCGTGAGGCGCAAGTATCGTTGCTTGAGATCTTTACGGTTCTTCCCACTGTCCGCCATGCCGACGTCCTTTAGGAATTCCGTAGCTGTGTCCCAACTGACAATGGCTGACTTCGTCTTGATTGCACGGTCAATCATCCAGTGCAGGAGCGTACGGTCTGAACCGTAGGGCATGCCAATTCCATCGAGTCCCGCACTAAAGGTTACAGAAACTGTAGATCCGTCCCCGAGACGAGCTCGACGGACGATCTTAGTCTCTTTTGTGGGGCTGTAAGGGAGTCCACAGAGAACCATGGCTTGAGCAATTTGAGTCATCTGAACACCAAGAGCGCCAGCATCACGTTTCTCGCGCAACCTTACCAACTCTTCCACAAACCTATCTTTACTTATCGAGTCCTCGGCTTGTCGGTCTCGCTTCTTTTCCATTTCGGCAGTGATTTTCGACATGCTCGCTCCTAATTACATATATCTCTGAAGATTCATCAGAATTGCCTCATTGATGATGTCTGTCTGATTTATCTCGTGTTTCTTTGCAACGAATTCCAATTGCTCTTTAAGTGCTTGTGGCATTCGAAAACTGACGAGCAGTAGGCGTTCACGTTTCTTACTCAGGAGAAGCGGACCACCAACAGATTGCGCGCCCGAAATCGACCCCGTATCCCCGGGATTTGATTTACTCTCCTCGGGAGTGACAGTTGTTGTTCTGGTGGGTTGATGTTTTGGTGTTGCCAGGAGCCTCTCTTCCGCTTCTGCTGAGACATTCGAGCGGTTAGGCTCACGCATGATCGTGGGCCTGAGGTTCTGAAATGCTGATGTCACTGTTGGGCGACCAGACATAGTTTGATGACCTCCTTGGTTAGAAAAAGAATCTCTTCGGCAGCTTTTGATGAAGGAGCAAATTCAACAACCGTCTGGCCTGATGCCGGCGCCTCAGCGAAGGCGGTGCGATCGTGAATCTCAGTTTGAAGAATATCGATCTTGATGCCCTGATCACTGAACATCGCAATTGCACCCTCTTTCGCTGTTCGTCCAAGTCGATTACTGGAATGCTTTGCATTCAACAGGAGGAAAACTCGTTGTTCTGGCTTGATAGTGGCAACATCGGCAAGTACCGGGAGCATGATGGAGGTAGCGAGAAAGTCAATCGGCGTGGGCCGGCTTGGAATAATGACGCAGTCCGCAGCTAGGAGTGCTGAGCGGGTCACGGTGCCAAAGCCTTTTGTCTCGGTCCCGGGTGGACAATCAATGATAGCAACTTCATAGGATGAGTTCTTGATGACCCGAGGAAGCTCTTTGTGGATCGATGAAGTTGACATAGCTATCACGTCAAAGCTCAGACGTGACTCCTCAGATCTATTGCGCCACTCAGTGGCGCTTCCCTGCGGGTCAGCATCAACGACTAAAACTCTTAGTCCAGCTGCGGAAAGACCGCCAGCCAAGTTCATACATGTTGTAGTTTTCCCGCAGCCACCCTTTTGGTTTGCAATTGCAATTGTGATAGCCATGTCATATGTATAGCAGTACGGCGAGCTGTACGACCGTACATACAGCACGATGTACGATTGGGACCCAAAGTAGCTACTACCAGGGCGTTATCCAAATAGAAGCGCTAAGCGAAGGCTGCGTGTTCCCAATCCATGTCGATGAGCCTATCGACATTCTGAACTCCATCACGCACGCCTTGAGGCTTGCTCCCAGCCTAACGAGGTAAATAGACGCTAAACGTAGGTGCAGCCATATAGCTAGGTGTACAGCAGAACGTACGAGTCGCCATACTGACAGATGTATGGCGCGATGTATGTACGCCAAAGATGATGCGAAGTGCGAGGCCTCAGTGGTGCTCTCCTACGTCTGTCGTAGCCTGAATTGATTCCCTGACATGAATAGGCACAAGCCAGCATGATTGATACAAATAGATATATAGTTAGCTATATGGCTGTATGTATGCACGGCCATATAGCTGTACATATGTTTATGCATCCTCTCTCGCTATATGGCCAGATGTATGATAAGGTGCTGGCCAGTAAGACTCCCTAACAAGACAGACCGCTTTCGCCTTCATTATTCATTTTTGGGCTCCGTTCTGCTCGTTCGGACGTAAGCTTTGCTCGAGACTAGTAGCAACGCGACGTCAGCATCCTCCATACCTTTGTGGAGAAAATAGATTATTGCAGCCATACAGCTATCTATGCCTTAAAGGCCAGAGTCTCCTGATGATCGGCCGGAAACAGGCTCGCCGTAAACTAGCAGCGCCCTTTATTGGAAGCTGTTCTTGCTTGTATGTACGGGGAGCCATACATCTTGTCATATGACTAAATGCTTCAAAGCGTATCGGCGTGGCCGTACTGTGCGTTGGACTGACTAGTGGCTAGGCACCTGAGAGAATGCGAAGAACTGTGTTCCTGCTCATCAAACGATTAATGAGCGTAGAACTTAGTCGCCGTCGACCGATAGCGTCCGGTAATGAGGCTCGAAAGCCCGGCAGAATTCGTCTCCCTCCGACTCCAAGATACGAGCGAGAGCAAACATTGCCTCCGCGAGCTCGGTTACAGTGGTAAAGTTCACCTCCATCCTCCCCCGGCTCAGCAGGATCGACGAGGGCAGGGAATCGAGACTGACCGGCGGAAGATCGCTGCGGACGAGCGAGCGTGGTTTCCGTTGCGAGACCCGGACCTTCTCAGACAGGATCTGTGCATAGAGTGCGGGCACATCGTCTGCATCGCGCACGCGCTCCAGGAAGTTAAGCAGCACTTCCCGGTCGATCAGGCGCGAGGTCCCGACCGGACGATGGGCAGCATCTCGAGCATCTTCTGGGCTGCCCGGGGCTGCAGTTCGAAGAGCCGTTCGAGGTCTCCCCGGTCATAGTGGGACCGGACGGAGTTCTGGACGGTCTTCGTGATGGTGTGCAGGCGCGGAAGCCAAGAGACCGGACGGGCCACGGTTGAACCTTTCGAAAGATCAGCAATCACGCTAGTGTAGAGGCTTTCCGGGCGGAAGGGAATGAGTGCGTGATCGCGCATTAACCTGTGGAGCATCTGTGAGTTATTACCCACGAGAATGTCACTTGTCATGGGTAAACTGGTTTTCATGCCATTTCTGCTCGAATCCGGTCATCCAGCCTCAAACGGCCCCGATTTAGCAAGGCAGGGAAGTGCTTTTGCGCTGACCCCAGCTCAGGCGCTCCTCCGCCGCATGGTTCTGGACACGGTCCCGTCCGCCCACTCCAGGCGAAACTACGCGACCGCCCTTGACCAGCTGTTCCGGTTCGCTGCCAGCCAACCTCTCACCCGCACGCTCCTCATGGAGTACCGCGCGAGCCTCGAGGCGCTCGCGCCGTCGACCATCAACGTGCGGCTCGCGGCCATGCGGCGCATGGTGACGGAAGCGCAGAAGAACGGCATGCTCGGGGTCGAGGAGGCGGCGCAGCTGACCTCGATCCCGAACATCAAGCAGGCGGGAACCCGGATGGGAAATTGGCTGACCCGCGAGCAGGCCAAGGAGTTGCTGGCCGTGCCGGACCGGTCGACCCTTAAGGGTAAGTGCGACTACGTCATCCTGGCCCTGCTGGTCGGCTGCGCCCTGCGCCGGACCGAACTAGCTGAACTGGAGGTCGCGACGATTCAGCAGCGGGAGGGCCGCTGGGTCCTGGCCGATCTCGAAGGAAAGGGCCGGCGGATCCGCACGGTCGCGATCCCGATCTGGGTCAAGAAGGGAATCGACGCCTGGCGGGAAGCGGCCGGCATCGAGCAAGGCCGGCTCCTCGTCCGGATCGGCAAGGGGAGCAAGATCCGCGGCGAGACCCTGAGCGACTGGGCCATCTGGTCGGTCGTCGAGCAATCCGCCAAGCAGATCGGGATCGAACGCTTCGGGGCCCACGATCTCCGCAGAACCTGTGCCAAGCTCTGCCGCAAGGGCGGCGGCGACCTCGAGCAGATCAAGTTCCTGCTCGGGCACTCGTCTATCCAGACGACCGAACGGTACCTTGGAGCGGAGCAGGAGATCGTCGTGGCGGTGAACGACAATTTGGGTCTTTGATATATGAGCTTAGCTCCTTAGTCGGGTAGAAGCCGTCCATGTTGTACCGACTATCATGGTTCACAGCATGCCGAAGAATGACCTGACGCCTACGAAGGATGCCGCGAAGCTCTCCCATGTAAAGGAGGCCATTGCGCAGCGCCGCAATACGGAATTCAGCGAGATTTTGACCCTGATATCGACCTCGCGGGATCGAGCATTGCAGGCCGTCAACTCGACCCTCATTTCGCTTTATTGGGAGATTGGGGCGATGATCAGACGGAAGATTGAAGAGGCGGACTGGGGCGACGGGGTGGTGGATGAGCTCGCTGCGTACATCGCTCGCAAAGAGCCGAACCTCAGGGGTTTTACGCGACGCAATCTCTTCAGAATGAGGCAATTCTATGAGGCATATGTAAGCGATCCAATTGTGTCTCCACTGGTGACACAATTGCCGTGGTCCCATCACCTAGTCATTCTTGGGCAAAGCAAACGACCTGAAGAGAGAGAGTTCTACATAAAAATTGCAATTCGAGAGAGGTGGAGCAAGAGGGAACTCGAGCGACAGTTCAAGAACGCTCTATTCGAGAGAGTGGTCCTCAGTCCTCCAAAAGTGTCACCACTGGTGACACAAAGATACCCGGAAGCGCTAAGCATCTTCAAAGATGCCTATGCCGTTGAATTTTTAGGCCTTCCTCCAGAGCATCCTGAAGCTGATCTGCACCAAGGCTTGCTCCACAAACTGAAGGATTTCCTCATTGAGCTTGGCCGTGACTTCTGCTTCGTAGGCTCAGAATACCCGCTCCAGGTCGGGGACAGAGACTTCGCCTTGGATCTGCTGTTCTTCCACCGAGGACTCAACTGTCTGATTGCCGTGGAACTCAAGGTTGGCCGTTTCGAACCAGAGTATCTTGGTAAACTCGACTTCTACCTTGAAGCTCTCGATCGAAACGTCAGAAAACCTCACGAACAGCCCAGCATCGGCGTCTTGCTTTGCGCCAGCAAGAATAACGAGGTGGTTGAGTTCGCGCTAAGCCGAAGTCTGTCTCCGACTCTCATCGCCGAGTACAAAACTCAACTTCCCGACAAGGAACTGCTTCAGGCGAAGCTTCACGAGTTCTATCTTCAGAACGCACCTGAAGAGCCGATCGACGATACCAACTGAAGTGAGGCAATTTCTGTAGCTTAGGGTGTTCCCGGGTGTTCCTGCTGAAGGCATTGGAAAAGCTTTCTTCCTTCAATGCTGGAAATGCATACGTAGATGTCGCGAGGATGGTTCGTTGAGAGATGCTACTGAGGCCATTGATAGGTCTTGATTAAAATCTTTGGAAGAGCGTTCGTAGGGCACGCGGCTCTTCAAATGATGAAATTGTCCCTGCTTTCGTGAAGAACCCAAAGACCTCTGAGCAGGAAAGCATCCTCATCCGGCAGATGCTCAGCAGGAAGATCGACGTTGCAGGAACGCAGCACGTTCCAGGCTGTCTTTGAACCCATACGTCGCGCTGCTCCAGCCTGCCGCCGCCAACTGCCTGCGGAACAACCGGATAGAAACAGGCAAAGAGTGCAAGGAGAAAGAATTCAAGGGTCAGCGTAGCGGCCGTGCCGGCAATGTGCCTTCCACTATATTGCTTGCCATCATGAGGAGAGAGCATCGCCCTCATCTCCGAGATTCAATTATCGCGATGTGACGGGTGGCAACGACCCCGATGTAGAGATTAATGTATCGGTGCCGCATACCGTGAAGCTTGAGAAGCGTGGTGATTTCTTCTATACCTTCGTCTCTGGAAAAGATGGCAAGCTGAGCATGCCAAGGGCATCTACGAAGCTGGTCCTTAAAGAACCCTTCTATGTTGGTATCAGAGTCTCCGCTCATGACGAAAAGGCTGTTGAGAAGGCTGTATTTGCAAATGTCAAGTTGGAGAAAGTCCCGCTTTCGACAGGCTCGCCAGTGTTGTATAGCGCGCTCGAAACCGTTAATGTGCTTCCACTGATCGCCATGTCGAATACGTTATGCCCCACGCACATCGAAGCGCCGAACTAGTCGCACGATGTCTCTTTCTTTCTGCTCAATCGTGACGGCAAGCTGGAGAAGCTTGCTCTTCACGGTAGGTCCGCAGAACGGGTACGCCCTTGCGCAGAGTGTGAACTTTACGGAGAACTACGCGGGCTTTGTTGCCCGCGGACAGCCATCGGCGAAGTTCAACTTCAACGTGGTTGCGGAGCACGCAGGCAACGTAAACTATAACCCGCTCCCGGGACAGGGCCCGGCTCTGCTGCATCAAGGCTTTGTGCAGGCGCTGTTTACATTGCAACCCTTTCGCCAGCTTACCGCGGACGAGACACACCTGCTGGATCGCGATCACAATGCGCACACGGGAGCTTTCGTCTACGAGAATCAGGTGCTTCGCACGAAGATCAACTACCAGTTCACACGCTCCATGTCGGCGCGCGTCATTGTTGAGTATGACTCCAACCTGGCGAACGCGGCGGAGACGACACTGGCTCGAACAAAGCAGGTGCAGACGCAGGCTCTCTTCACTTGGCTTTCGCACCCTGGCACAGCGATCTATGTGGGCTGGAATAACGACCTACAGAATCTGGACCACACGATCTGCACGCCCATTCGAGGTGCCAGCCCGGGCTGTGACACGACGAGCCTATCCTGCCACGCGGTCCTGGCTACTTGAACGATGGACGGCAATTCTTTGTGAAAGCCAGCTATCTGATGCGATTCTGGGATAAGGCAAGTTTGATCGATCGGTCAACGGCGGCCCGAGACCGGTCCTATAGATGATCTTTCGACGAGTAGCGATCGGCTCAGCAAAGGACGAGGACACGGGTCGGCTCGATACGCGTGCGGGAAGGGCGTGTCCGGCAGGGATACTAGATTCCTGGGACAGGTCAAACTGTTTCTCGTCCGCTTTTCGCGAGGAACCAGAGACTCACCGGTCTGGCTACGACTCCAGGCCGGGTATAGGGCCAAGATGAGCTGTGTAATAGAGACCAACGAACTGACTCCGAACAAGAGCGTAGGACGACACCGCTTGCTGAAGGTAGAAGGTGGACTTCATAAATCCAAACTGAAGGAAGAAGCCTAGCTGGATCCGAACAATTGCGCGGTTGAGTCGAGTCGCATCCTGGCGAATCATCTCCGAAACCAAATGCGCCTGCTCGCGATTCCACTTTTCAGCGTAAACCGCCAGATTCAGCATCGCCCAAGCGTTCCTTTTCAGCCTTTTTAGACCAGGTAAGCCACCGACGACCTCCCACATTTCCTTAGCGTCGAACCGAACTTGGTCGCGGTCTAAACTTTGAAAGTTTTCAGCAATCAGCCGAATGCCTTCGAGATCAATAGGATCTAACTTACCAAGCACTTCTCCCCAGCTTTGTGTGAGAAGTCTGCGTCGCTTGTATCCAGTGTCAATGAAATATCCAACGCCGCCGAGGAATACAAGAAGGTACAGAACAAAGAAGGTCATTTTGGCGAAGTCCTATCGATCGCAGGAACGGCACTTGACCGTTGTCTGTATTCTAAACGCCTTCCTAACGCTTCGAGTGAATCAGTACTTTCGGGGATGACCGGAGATTCAGCTGGCTCCGGCAGCCAGAATACGACTGTCCAGTAGACAGCAGCGAGCTGAAAAACTGCTATGTGCACGTTCTCAAGCAAGTTGAAGTGCCCTAAAGTGCACCAGTATGCATGAAGCCCGTCGGTCACAAAGCCAATTGTCACCCACACAATAAATCCATAACTTTCTCTCATGGCATAACTTCGCCATCCCAACCCTAGTTGGCGGGAGGCGATAACAACCCCCAGAAACATAAGAAAAACTAGGACTGTGGTAAAGACGCTTGCGCGCGCAAATAGTGCATCCAGCTCGCTGCCTGCTGCTGGATGCATGGACCACGCCATTCCTAGAGCTATGAATAAGGCAATCGTTCCCGTAAGAATGAGCCGAGATCCGGCACCTGAGACCCAACGCTCCCTCCGCCGAAGAACGATGGCTGCTACCTCCAGGATGACTGCAAGCTGTAGTACGACGTCGAGGAAGTCACAAGACCAGTACACGATCCCGTAAACGTGCTTTGATGAAAGCCTAAAAGCTCCGAATAGAGCAATTGTGTAGAGGCTCTGTGACGCAATCCATAAGGTAAACCATGGAACGGTCCTGTATCGCCGCTTGGAGAGCAGCACGATTAAGAGGACTGCGTTCAGAACGAAGCCCGTAGCCCACAGGACCGTTGCCATGACAGTCAGATTCAAGATGCACCTCAGCACAGTGATTCTAACGACTCTCTAGTGTTTCCTAAAACCCTAAATATGCGAGGACGGCCGAGTAAAAGGTCTCTGCCACTTGGGGCCGTGGATTAGAACCTCCCATCACCTGAGGACGAGGGTTGGAACCTCCCATTACCTGCGGGTTGGCCAGCTGAGCCGACATCGTGATGGGGAAGGCGGAAAGAGCAACGATTGCGGCCAGAATCAAAACACACTGCTTCTTCATATGGTTCTCCTTGGAGCGCGAAGGCGCTCACTTCAGGGTAGTCCACACTTTCAACCTTGAACTTACGAGCAATCTTTGCTTTCTAATCTCCTGTGATCTGCGGTTGCAATTGCCGCCCGCACTGTTTGTCTGGTTGCTCGGTCTCGGCGCAAACACGCCTCGGCTGCCCTCACAGACCAGCGCTACTATGTGTTTCGCGCTGACCCGCAGAGCGAACTGTTCAGGATTATAGAGACGGCATGAGCTAGATGTGACCTGAGCTGGAAGGGTGATCGGGTCGAACTCTTCGCTCTAGGTAATACCTGTTTAGCGCAGAGAGCAACGCTCGCGAGGGCGCATGGTCCTTCTCTGTGATTTGGGTGTGGGGGAATCTTACTGAGGAGGATAGCGAAAGACGGATGCTTCATCGTCGCCTGCGGTCAGGCGAGACCTTTCCCATAACTGCTGGTAGGTCATAGCCTGGCGGGTCATGCAAGAGTATAGGCTGATAAGCTTTCCATCAAAGACAAGAAGTGAAGTCTCACTGCATAATGTGCGGAGGAATGCCTGGTTGCTCACTAGGATTATAACCAAGCTAGCCAACTTCTAACGACCTGTATGGTGTCTTTCCATTGTTTCCCTCTGCCTTGGTCTCATGTTCTGAAAAGATCTAAGCGAAGTCTTTCCGATGATCAAAACTTACGCCATAGAGCGGCAGGATTCGGGCTCGAAAGCATCTCGATAAGGCCATATAGCGGTACAGGCCCGCTGTATAGATAGCCCTGAACGCGACTGCAGCCATAGCTTTGAAGAGCTTCAGCTTCTGCTTCAGTCTCTATACCTTCTGCTGACACAGCGATTCCGAGTGTTTGAGCTAACTTGATAATCGTCTCGATAATGCTCGCCGTAACAGGGTCATGACCCATCACCCTAACGAACGATTGATCTATTTTGAGCGTATCGATGGGAAACTTTCTCAAGTAGTTCAACGACGAATAGCCGACCCCAAAGTCGTCAAAGGCGATCTTCACTCCAAGACGTCGAATACTTTGGAGAACCTCTCCGACGCTTCCAGCCTCTTTGAGGAGGACGCTTTCCGTAATCTCCAACATAAGAAGCTCGGCATCCATTCCGGTCTCACTCAGGAGCGTTTCAAGACAAGGAAGGAAGCGCGGTTCCTCCAACTGCCGACTGGAAACATTGACGCTAAGGCAGAGCTCTTGTTTTGAGACCTGACGGATTATTAAAAAGTCCTTGCAGGCTTGTCTCAAAATCCACAGCCCAAGCTCTACGATGAGACCGGTATCTTCCGCAATTGGAATGAACGCATGGGGAGTCAACAGGCCGCGTGTCGGATGATTCCACCGGATCAGAGCCTCCATGCCGTGGATCATTCCCGTTCTTGTATCCACGAACGGTTGATAGTAAACCTCGAATTCCTCTTGATCCAATGCCTGTGCAAGCTGAAGCTTGATTTGAAGTTCGGCGAGCGCCGCTGCGTGCATTCCTTCGTTATAGACGACGCATAGCGCTCCGCCCTTCCTCTTCGCTGCGTACATGGCCAGGTCTGCGTCGCGCAGTACGTCTTCCGCTGCAAGTGATGGTTGATCGACAAAGCAGATCCCAATGCTCGCGGTCACTCTGAGCTTGGTTCCCATCAGCACTACTGGCCCCCTAATGGCATCCAGCATATGATTTGCAGTCAGAAGAATCTGATTGGAGTCTTCTATGTTCTCGAGGAGTACGGCGAACTCGTCTCCGCCCAATCGTGCGAGTATGTTTGCATCCTTGGTGCAACGCCGCAGCCTTTGCGCAGTTTCGTTCAGGAGTAGATCTCCCACATGGTGCCCGAGGGTGTCGTTGATCCCCTTGAATTGGTCCAAGTCAATGTAGAGGACACACGCATGGTGCTGGTCTTCATCGCGCACTCGAGTTATGAGAGCTCTGAGAGAGTGCATGAAATAGGTACGATTGGGCAGGGCTGTGAGGCTGTCATGGAAAGCAACGCGAGTCAACTCTGCTTGAATGAGCTTCCGCTCCGCGATCTCTGCATTCAACGCTTCGTTCTGAAGTGCTGTCACGCGCAATTCAGTCGCTGTCTCTTCTGACTCCTTCCGTTTCGTGATCTCTCGCTGCACCGAAACCCAATGCGTATACCACCCTCTACCATTCGGAACGGGAAAAATGCTCAATTGAACCCAAAAAGGCTTTCCGTCCTTCCGGTAGTTGACGAGCTCAATCTCAATCGATTTCCATGCCCCAAGCGCCGCGCGTATTCGCGCCGGTGCTTCCGAACCACTTAGTACTCCCTGTAAGAGGCGTGGTGATTTACCGAGAACATCCTGGAGGGAGTAGCCGGTCATCCGCGTGAACGCTGGGTTTGCATACACAATGCGAGGACCAGGAGCGTCCAAAGGCTCAGCCTCTGTGATCAGAATGGCATCGTTTGCATTATGTACCACCGACTCAAGCAAACGTTGTGACTCGCCGAGATCTTGAATGATCGCTACTGGAGCCATGGACACCGCCGAGATTTAACTTTAAGAGGGTACGTGTGCTGATCCGTTCTAGATTGCGCTCAAAACAATCGAGCCGAGGTTCCTCCAAAAGATTAGCGTAGGAGAGAGTTAACTTCCAATGTGCCCCGCGTGTAGATGAAACTGAAGGCTCGTGCTCTCCTTAGTAGTACCGGCTCTCGCTGTATACGAGTCTGATTTACGGGTCTGATATCAACTTCTTTGAAGGTAAACGTTCTTACCCATCCACCCGATTGCGGCCATTTGTCTTTGCGGTATAGAGGGCCTGGTCGGCGCGCCGCATCATTGCCTGCACTGTATCCTCTGCATTCAAGTGGGTTGCTATGCCGACACATGCTGTCAGGCTTAGCCGTTTCTCGCCTCCCGTTCCGACCTTGGAGACGGGCGATAAAGAGACCCTTTGGATGTTTCTGCGAACACGGTCCGCGACCAAACAGGCGGCTTGATGGTTGGCCCCGGGCAAGAGTGCCGCGAACTCCTCCCCTCCCCACCGTCCTATCACATCGATACCGCGCATTGCATCCTGGATCTTCTCGACGGCAGCACATAAAGCGAGATCTCCTATGTGGTGGCCGAAGGTATCGTTGATGCGCTTAAAGTGGTCTAAGTCAATCATCAGGATTGAAAAGAATGCACCTGTCTTCTGGCTTCTCAGCCACTCCTTCTCACACCATGTAAGAAACAGCCGCCGATTGAACAAGCGCGTTAGAGGATCAGTCCCTGCCATGTGTTCAAGCCCGGAGGTTCTGATTGTTATCGAAGTCCAGAAAAAACCAAATGCTACCCCTAGTACGGCGACTGTGTATGCGATGGTAGTCAAATCCCAGACTCGATGAGTGACCTCTCGGCCCCATGAGAGACCATAGATGGCCATGCAGCTTCGAACTAAGTTGGTTGCGACGGCACCCCAAAGGATTACGGCGGTAAATTGCGAAGGAAGCTGCCCGCCGTGCTTTGAGATCTTCAAAAGATGAATGGCCGTGTCAATTAACTGTCCAGCAATAAGGAGGCCGAAGACTGTGATTCGAAACCGGTTGCCGGCGTTACCATAGACACAATAAAGATCGCTTCCTACCTGGAAAGCAAGAAGTGCGGTGCCGAATGTCGGAAACAGCGACCGGCTTGCAGCAAGCTCAAGGACGCCGACATGCAGCAGGACCAAGGCGATCAGAATAGACATGTCCCACGAAAGCACAGAAGCCAACAAGGGCAGGCGATTCGAATTGAGCAGGAGGACCACTCCCACCCCGCCAGATGCGAGCGAGAGACCAAGCCATCCCAGCCCCATCAGTCCCCTATTGTGCAGGCGCGCGGTTATCATCACCGCACTCCCGCTGAAGAACAGCGCAGCCGTTAGGGTAAGAATCAGTGTGCTCTCCATCGGCTGATCTTGGATTGGCCCGAGATGAATACCCGGCTTACCTTGGAATGGTCAATAACTAAGCATCAAGCAACTTTCGTCGTTACTTCTTCACGTTAAGATGCGAGTCGGCACTCGAAACGCGTTATCTAAACTACGGCGCGCCGTACATTGCGGATTCAAATAGGCTGTTACGAACAAGGGCGAATGGATCAGGATGAGGTCGTGTTGAACGGAGAATCCTCATAGCGTCTGGTACGATTCACCTCAGACACAGACGAAGATCGGCGTTCCTCGAGAAGTTCAGGTGCAAGCGCGGGCGCCCTCTCAGACAAAGAATCAAGCTCTTTGCGGATCAACTCAACAGTTTGTAAGGGAATTTCTTCGGAGAGCGGACAGACTGCCAGAGATTGTTCGATCTCTCTCGAAAGCGAGTCGAAGTGGGCACCCGTGCTTCTATGCCGCTCGGCGGCCCCAAAGAGATTCGCCGACATTTGGATCGCGGTTAGTACCGCCGCGGCAACTCCAGCAATCCCAGCCCCGATGCGCCAGTGAACACTCAAAGAGGTCTGCGTCGTGACCAGCAGGCCAGAGCCAAGAGCTCCCGAGAGAATCACTGCTGGAACACCGATGAGGCAATTTCGTCGAACTAAGCGTCTTGCCACGAAGTAGTGCGCTCGTTGGCTGATTCGCGACTTTCGTTGCCAACTTTCGAGCAATTCAACGGTTCTCAGAACAGGCTTTTCTGACACTCAGTCCTCTAATTTCAGGTTGCTAAACCTCGGCGTGCACTTTTGGAGCATTCTGGAGACCGACATGCTTCTCTAAGAATACGACAACGGTCGATCAAAGGATGTGCCGGTATCGCTAGCTGTTTAGCAGATACGCTGCCGGCCGGGGAAGAAATCAAGGTGGTTTATGTGCTAGGGATGTACTCTTGCAAAAGGCGTTCCGCCTACTTTAAGTCGGGAGCAGATTGAGGTGTTAGCGAGCCTTTAGCGCTGATGTCGACCAAGCAGATCGCGATCAGTGCATCGGTACGCATACCTAAGGGAACTTGCGCCAAGCTTGTGAAACTAAGTGAACCATGCCATTGCGACGCTTTGACGAAAGTCTTTGCCTTGTATCTCGACCTGGACGCACATCTCCTGCAGGCGACTTCTCATCCGTTCGCCAATGCGATCGCCAAGTGTCTCCTCCCGGAGAGCGCCACGAATCGGCGTAACCTCCAGGCTGCTGCCCAATGGTCCTACGTTTGCGTAGTTTGTCGTGATGATGGTCGTTCGGCGGTCGTTATAGCGAGTGTTAAGAATCAGGCCTACGGTGTCCCAGACCCATTCGCTTGGTTTTGCTGCTCCCAGTTCGTCCAGGACCAGCACTTCGGCCTGAAAGATCGGCTCAAGGATCGCAAGCTCGGTGGCCTGGACCTGCTTGTTGTAACTGTTTTGAACCTGCTTCAAGAGTTCGCGATAGTCGCAGAAGAGCCCTGTCGCTCCGCGTTCCGTGACAAGCTTTCGCAGAATGCCCGTTGCGAGATGTGTCTTGCCGACGCCCAATCGAACCTGTCAGAAGCAGCCCGAGGCCGCCGGTGTCGACCGGATATCTCTCGACGAAGTCGGTCGCGCGACGGAGAGCGGCGGCGATGGTTTTCGTCGCTCCGTGGAAGCCGCTCTCATAATTTTCAAGCGTGCAATGCTCATATCGGCGTGGGATCCTGGCTCCCGCGACGAGACGGTCTACACGTCGTTGAAGACGACAGCTGCAATCCCGCATGAATCGGACGCCGTCCGGGTTTTCGAAGGCCTGCATGCCTGAGTCACCGCAGATCGTACATGGGTCTGCCATATCGCCAGTATCCCACTACATAGCGGCTTTGTCCTCCCCCTTGCAAGGGAGAGGACCTCAGGGGTCAAGAAAAAGGGCGGAGCCGACTGACTCCACCCAAGCCGACGGCTACTCGTCGTCCTCCCCGTCCGAAGGATCGTCAGTGTCCTCGATCTTCGAGAGCCGCTTCATGCTGATGGCATGGATCTCGGCGATCCGGCGATTGAACGTGACTCCCTCGACGTCTTCCTCGACCTCGCGATACTTGAGCTTGCCTTCAAGGGTGATGAGCTGCCCCTTCTGGAGGGTCCTGGCGAACTTCGAGAGATGGCTCCAGGCATAGACGCGATGCCATTCGGTGCGGGTTTCGTCTTCGCCCTTGTCGTTCTTCCAGCTCTCCTGGGTTGCGACGCTGAGGACGACGTACTCTTTGTTGTTCTGAGCGGTTTTGGCTTCTGCGTTCTGTCCGAGGCGGCCGATGAGGATGACTTTGTTGAACACGGTGTTTGGCTCCGTTTTCTTCTGGTTTGTGCCGCTGTCTGCGGTACACGCTTGCCCGAAGGGTGTGCCGCGCGACCCACTCCCTCGGCGACTGAAGGGAATTTGTGGAAGGGGACCCGAGTTTGCCTCGGGGGAGGAGTCCACACCTCGCAGAGGGGCGACAGCGGGTTCCGGGAAGGAGAGCGTGCGTCCGAAGGGCGTGGGTGTCTTGAGCGCGGCACGCTGCACGCAGACAGACAGGTCAAACCGGAAGGAGCCGGCCTGTTCAACGGTTTAGTCCTCATGGACGATAGTTCGCAGAAGCCTGCTCAGGGCAGGGAAGAGTCGCCTCAACGATCGCACGCTGGAAGATACAAGGGCGGTGCAAAAACGAATGGCTTAGCGGCTTGCCCAGTCTCTTGCCTTCGTCATGGTTCTCCCGATGTAGGCAGTTCGCTTCGAAGGGCTGGGGTGGCGGGAGAGGTAGTCGTCCTCAAGAGCACGTTCGATCCGGATCTCTTCCATGCCATTGGCATAAGCGGCAACACAGAAGGCGATATCTGCGGCGGCGGGGCGGTCGTTGTACTTGCTGGAGGTGCGGAAGCGTTCCAGCGACAGATTCGATAACCTCGGTCCCCTTTGGGGAGAAAGAGAAGCCTGCAGGCGTCTTGCCTCCCGTTCCTGCTCGCGAGCTTCGTGGAGCTTCGTGATTTCCTGCACAAATGCTTCCGCCATCGGGTACTGCTCGCCGGAGTGACTCCGCAACTGCACGAAAGGAAAAGCCCGTCAGGTCTCTTGTATTTAGGTTTGCAGTTGGTAAAGCCGGGCAGTCTGCCGAAGCGTCGCCAGTCTGCCGCGCTCGGATCGGCGTCATAGCGGGATGCTAACGTCTGCGCGGCGAAGGTGCCGATCAGCTTCGGAAAGACTGCCCGGTGTTTGAGCCATGCCTGGAAGTTGCCGGCACTGGTCTCGACGACGGCGCACGGCGTGAAGCCGTCAGCGCTCAGTTTCACGAGCGAGATCGCGGAGAGATCGTCGAGAACGGTGTAGCGATGCTCCCCGGAAGGGCGGATATAGATATGAGAGCCGCGGAAGTTGCGGTATTTGAGGAGCGAGAGCTTCTCGAGCACGGTGGTAGCCGAGATGCCATCGAGACCGGGGAGCATGCCCCGGTCACTCAAGACGCCTACATCGTAGAGCGGTGCTTCGATTGCGGAGAGCATGTTGCGAACGGTTGCTTCGGTCCTGTCCATCGTCGTGATCCTATGAGATGTCGTTGAGAGATGGAGGGGTGCAGGGGCAGGGAACGGACCCTGCCGCCCGCCTCAGGTGGGCGGATGGGAGAGCAAGGAGCCTGTCACCAGACTCCTCACTTCTCGTGTCTGCGTTACATCGGCATGTCCTCCGGGTCGAGTGGCAGGGGCTTTCGCTGAGCCTGATCCCTGCGGGTCCATGGGATAGCCTTCCGCAGGAACTCGCGATGGGCAGAGTCGAGCATGAGCCGTGCCTGATGCAGGTCATAGAGGGAGTAGCAGGTCGAGCATCCGCCCTTGATGCCGTTCCTGCCATCACGTTCGGGGTTATAGCGGGGATGCCGTTCGCATTTGGCCTTGACCCGCTCGGCGACTTTGAGTTTGTAGCTGAACTGGAACATCGTCTTCCTCCTCATAGGAAAAGGAAGCGAGAGCCGATGGGCTGACTCCCGCTCTGCATGGTTTGCTCTCCTTGAGGGTGGCTTGGGGCTGAAGGTTGGGAGCGAACGATCTTCTGTCCGCTCCGTAGGGCGGAAAGGGTCTAGGCGCGTTGGGTCAACTGCCGCTCGAAGGCTTCAAGGAATCCTTGGTTGCGCAGGTTCTCGTCCCAATGCTTCGCAAACTGCTGGTGCTGGTGGTGCAGGCTGATGTGGTGGTAGAGGAGGCCGCGTTCGATGCTGCGGCTCCACTGCTCGATTCCGAGGTAATCGTTACGAAAATAGAATGCGTCGAGGGTCTTCTCATGAACCTCGAAGCACATCTCGGGGTCCCGCATCAGGTCACCATTCTGCTCGCCATAGTGCGCGACCGAGATACAGGGCAATCCGGTCGGGCCTGACTCGTCGGTGGCTTCGATCACGAGCGCCATGAACGGGTCGTGCTCGATCTTGAGGTAGAGGCTGGGGGTCCAGCCCCCAGCCTTTTCGAGAATGCGAAGAATGATCTGCATTAGGCCACCTCCTCGACTGCTGCTGCAACGTTCGAGTCTTCCTCTGCCTTCACTGCGGGCGGCTCGATCGCAGAGAGGATGAGGGCTGACGTGCGCTGGATGACTTCAAGGCTTTCAGTCAGGAGTGCGGCGTTGCCGTGGTACAGGTGGATGTAGTCGGCGGATGCCCGTCCTGCGTCGAGGCCGATGGTCTGCGAGACAACGAAGGCGATGGCCTCGGCTTCTGTCTCGCGTACGGTTTTGGTGGTTGCAGTGCGGCGTTCCGCCTTATGCAACATCTCGTGCGCGAGTTCGTGCACAAGGGTGCTGAACTCTTCGGCGGGTGCCTGTCCGGGAAGGATCGCAATCCTGCCGCCGTAGCTCATGCCCAATGCGGGAGCGATAGAATCCTTGAACTCAAGCTCGATGCCCTGGGCAATGGTGAAGTCGATCAGGCGTTCGCGGTACGCGCCTACGTCTCCGGTGGTGCGCTCGGTGAACTGCGGAAGCTCTGCGCCTTCGGTCTGCGATACATCGAAGACATAGACTGCGCGGAAGCCGACGAGTACAGGGGTGTTCTGCTTCGTAATGTCCTTGTCTTTCTTGCGTTTGCTGCCGATCATCGGTGCAAGAATGCGGATGCCCTTCTGCCCTTTGCTGACTTTGCGTCCAAGCTGGTTCCATGCGTAAAGCCCTGCGACGCGGGTTGCGTCTGGGTTCTGCCGTGCGATCTCGAGGATGTTGCCGAACGAGTAGTTATGGAATCTGCCCATCGCCGTGAGGTAAGCGGTGAGGCCTTCGCTGTGTCCTGCTTCCAACTGCTCGATGAGAAGTTGAACGTTTGCCGCGATGACTTCTTTCGAGGTCTGTGGCTTGGGGGTCGAGGGAAGGGAAGTGACGTTGTTCTGGTTGCTGGTTTCGTTCGTGATGGCGATGCTGCTCATTGGGGTGTTCCTCCGCTTGGAATGGCTGTGCTGTGTTTGCTCACAAACACGCCTTGGCCCTGGCCCACGCCAGCAGGGGCGGCAAGTGCAAGTTGTGGGAAACGTGGCCTGCAAGGCCAGCCGAAGGCCGGAGGAAGCGAATACCTGGAGCTGCACGGAGCGTTTTCCATCAGCTTGCGCGCGCCAGGGACGGAGTCCCTCAGCAGGTCTGGTGACCTCGTTTTGCGCGCAAGCGCAGGAATTGCTCTTCGTCGTTGCGGTTGGTTTTAAGGGAGGGCGTTGCGGGCGGGAACGGCCCGCTGGTGGGGGTGCCGGAAGACGGCCGCTCGTGCCGGCTGGAGGCAGGGGGAGGGCCTCCCCCACAAACTGTATTTGCGAACTCTCAGAAGGTAAAAGGAAGGACCTCAAGCTACTTGTTAGAACTCTGTGGATTGTATTTCGCCTTTTGTTCGCTACACTGAAGACGTGTTCGATCCTGACGCTCATCTTCCTCGACCCAATCGCTCGCTGATCTACTTCGGAGCCTGCCTGATTGCGGGGATGCGTCTGGCACGGGAGAAGCAGGTCAATGTGCGCGTGATTCCTACGGGTGCGGCCATCAACGAATCGGTCGATCTTGCGTATGAGCTGTACAACTGCGTCTTTCGAAGAGTTCCTCGAGAGTTGGTCAAGAAACGTGGTCTGGCCGACGAAGATGTCGAGGAGTAGCGTATGCCGCGGATCTACATGCGTTTTGAATGGATGGCCGGTTGGCGGGTTAGCTTTGTGGACGGAGAGAAGACCCTCCCGAGAACCCTCCTATTTCAATCGGAAGACAAGATCGAAGCGATGGCTCAACGTGGTGGAGCTCTCAAGAGCCTGGCCGATAAGCAGGCTCTGGAACAGGCTATCCGCATGGGCAGGGGAGGCCTCTATCTGGAACTCTCGCACCCTCAACTCGCTTTGCTCGAACGTCCGAAGCCGGGAAGGTAGTCCGTGGAGGGCTCTGCGAACCTCATCAACCCTTCTTGCGCGCTAAGATGTCTGCATGTGTGGACGCTACGGACGCCGGTCCGACAAGCAATACATTGCGGAGCATTACCGTCTGGGCGACCTGAGAGACGTGCCGCTCGAGGCAGCGCCAGACTGGAACATCACTCCCGACTCCGTGCAGCCGGTGATCCGGCTGAGCAAAGATTCCGGCGAACGGGAACTCGCGTTCCTAAAGTGGCGGCTCGTACCCTTCTGGTCGAAGACCCCGAAGCCTCCGTTTGAGAGCATCAATGCCAGGGCAGACAATCTTCTGACCAGCAGTGCATGGCGTGAGCCGTTTCAACGGCGTCATTGTCTGATCCCCGGTGAATTCTTTTACGAGTGGGAGCAGATCGATAAAAAGAGGAAGCAGCCTTATGCGGTCGCTCTGAAGGATGACCGACTATTTTCCTTTGGCGGGGTCTGGGATCGATGGAAAGACCACGATAGAGGGCACATCATCGAGAGCTTCGCCATGATCACGTGTGATCCAAACGGGACCATGGAAGCCTTCCATGACCGGACACCCCTGGTGATTGAGCCCAGCGACTATGACCGTTGGCTTGCGGACGTGGAACCCTCGCAGCTGCCAATCGATCTTGTGCGAACCTATCCCGCCGAAGGAATGAAGGCGTGGAAGATAGCGAAGTTGATTGGGAACGGACCTCATCTCTTAGATCCACTCCCGGAAGCACCACCGCCCGCGTTGATGCTCTTTTAGCGCAGTCCAGAGAAGCACACTCATGGCCACTGCGTTTCAGTCTCAGACAGAATGGCATCGAGCTCGTTCGGTGAGTGCATTGGTGATTATGCGCCAACTGACGACAAGAGCGTTCGTCGTTGCTAATTTCTCGGTAGCCTCTAAGGCCTATGGCGTGACAGAAGGGCTTTTGAGGATAGATCCAAAGGGGGCCGCTCGAACTGATCAACGTGTTCCTTGGCCTACTGTCCTACCAGAGCAGTCACACCTCTGTCGATACTGGGAAGTTTGATCTTCGCGCCCGTTATGACCTAAAGGCCGACCGCACCTTCTAAGTTTGCGTTTGGGGTGTGATGATCGCACGAACCCCATCCCTGCTGGAGCGGGTCTCAACGAGAACCTTGGCGCTCGGCAATCGACTTCCGTCACTCGATTCCCACCATGCGAGGTCTTCTACTGCCTGCCCATCCATGGCGCTGCCGGTGAAAACCTTATGAATGATCGATCGATCTGGAACGCGCATGTTGGGGAAGATAACAAGGCTGGAAGCGCGAGCCGCATCGTTTGGGCTCACCTGAGTAGCCCGCAGAACTTCGATTGGCCTGTCGTGAAAACCAAGATCACCTTGGGCGATGTCTTTGCGCTCCCCACGCTTCAAGCCCAACTGAGCCTGCAACAAGATGCAAGGCGTAGGCCACGCTCTGGAAATGCCGATGATCGATGCCTGCTGGCTCGCTTCTGGGCAGAGTTGCAAGCGAATTGATTCGATCCCTTCAAAAGAAGGCCGGCCTTTGGCAACAGGCTTGATGAGATCAGGGAGGAATCCGAATGCGCCGGCGATGACGTCAACCAATGATTCCTCTGGGTCTTTTTCGTCCAGCCCGAAATGAGTTCGCCGAAATGCAAGACGCATCTGATCGGTCAAAATTAACAGATGTCCAAGCTCGTGCCACTTGGTGTAATAAGAGCGATATTTCTTATCCAAGCGACAATCGATAACCGACACATAGGGTAGTTCCCATGGTTTTCGGCTAAGCCGCTTGAACGTGATCCCAAAGACATCCGGTGCCAACTCCTCATGCAGGCTGGCGAAGGATCTTTCTCCACACTGCAGGTATCGAGTGCGCACGTCGTTCAGCTGATCGTCAGAGTGTATTTCCTCAAACTTTGTACCCAGTTTGGAGGCACTGATATCCAGGAGTTGAGAGAGGGTTCTGCAGTCCGGAAAATCTTTAAGGAATCGCGCTACTCGCTTTTCACAGAAACGAACGATGTCACGCACAGGATCTGTGGAGGTCCTGATCCCAAGATCGGAGGCGAGGGAGTGAATCTTATGACTTCGTTTGAGGCTGGTGGGCGGCATCAGCCGAATACCTTCTTAATGGCATCGTGAAGCTTCTTCCAATCGTCGACGGAGAACGTTCGCAGCCCTTTGTTGCTCCGGCGCGCGATCACTGAGCGATGTGCATCAAGGAGCTCGACCGTGGCGGCATAGGACAGTTCAAGTTCCTCTGCGGCTTGGGATAGTTCTGGAGGAATAACGGTCGGCTGGGCCGTGACCAACTCCGATGTTTCGCCTCGAAGCAGGTAATCGACCGAAGCACCTAGAACATTGGCTATTTTGAGGAGATTTTCGGAGCCGATATTCCGTTTACTGTTCTCAACGTCACTGAGAAAGCCCTTGCTTAGGCCCGCCTGCTCCGCCAGTTGTTCTTGGTTCAGACCGAGGTCGAGGCGGATATCGCGGATACGCTCTCCTACCGTAGGCATAGGCACCAGACCACAGTAACCAGTAAATTCATTAGTTTCACCCTAACCCTCACCACGATCACATGTCAACAAATTATTCGCGCAATGCTGCGAACTTATGGTCTAAATATCAACGTGCTATACTGTATTGCGAACCACCTAGATTGGTACTATGCGCGATTATGAGCAGCCGATGCCCTCCCTAGAGCAGACAAAAATCGATCTCTCCCATATCCCGCTTTTCGCGGGGATAGAGGATCTTGCGGTTACGGCAGATTTGCAGGAGTGGCTGCATTTCTACCGCGATGGGGAGTCCATCTGCCTTAAGGGCGCTCCGGCCGAATGCATGATCGTAATCCTTCACGGAGAAGTCGCGATCCTCTCCGAGGATTCTTTTTTGGTGAGCCGAAGGGCGCCAGATGTTATCGGCGAACAGGGCTACCTGAACTCTGGTTCATGCAGAACAGCTGATGCGATCGCACGAGGTACTGTGAAGGTACTTAGAATTCCGCACACCGAGGTCATCCGGCGGCTAGAGGTCAGTCCTCGCTTCACACAGAACTTGCTGGGAATTGTTTCAGCCAAACTGGCGGAAGCTACTTCAGAGCGTGGATTTCGTTATCGGAACGAGAGCCGACTGATGGCCGCATTCAGCTCCCACTTGGCGCCAGACGTCACCTCCAGGCTGTTGGCACAGGGTGACGACTATGGCAGGCCCCGGCTGATCAACGGCGTTGTGCTGTTTGCTGACGTTCGTGGATTTACCCAGACAAGTCTCCAGCTCCCGCCGATGGAACTCGCGCAACAGCTCGGCGAATACCTAGATGAGATGGTCACTATTCTGCACGCGCATCACGCCCTTGTAGACAAGTTCATCGGTGACGCTGTTATGGGTGTGTGGGGATTTCCACTCGAATCCTCTCGCCAGATGTCTGAAGCATTCGCCTGCGCCAAGCAGATGGTCGCTCGTGCTGGAACCAAGACGATTGGCGGGAAGCCTGTCCGCATTGGAGTCGGTTTGAGCGCGGGTTCTATCTTCTGCGGGAATGTCGGCAGCGATCTCAAGAGGCAGTTCACCGTTCTCGGTCCCACCGTCAATTTGGCCGCGCGCTGCGAGAGTGCCTGCAAAGAGTTGGAAGCCTCGATCGTGGTTGCAGAGGACGCTCATGCACAGCTGAGCCCCGCAGAAGCCGCAGAACTGACCGCCCACTCGGGTGTACTGCTCAAGGGTATTGGTGATGTCTGTTTGTACACGTTTTAAGAACGAGGGCCTGCAATAGAGGAAAGCAACAAGGAGATCGATATGAGCTGGGATTACAACACGAGTTTGAATCGCGTCGAGACGCATCTGCAGAACATGGGTGAGATCGAGGTCGAAAAGCTGGTCCGCGACGCAGACCTTCATAACTTGCTGTCCGAAACCTGCTGCCGTGACATCTACGGAGCGCACGTTTATGTCGATATTCCCAACTTTGCCGATCTCGCCACCTTGACTACGGAAGGTGAGGACTATCGCCGTGTTATCCAGGCACTGCACATCTACGAACGGGAAGTAGCCCGTTTGGTCGAGGAAGAGGTCTTCGACGGCGTACGGATTCACTTCCAGGGTGCAAAGCTCCACGCCCTGTTCTTTCGTCCGATTGACGACAGTGAAAAGATTGCAGCCCGTGCTGTTCTGCTGCAAGCGGTTGTTCGGCACTTTGTTTGCTGCATCTTCAACCCGGAGTTTCCAAAACTGCCTAACCTCTCCGTCTCCGGTGGCGCCGCACTGGGAAATGCGATCGGCACGAAGAATGGCCACCGCGGTGACCGCGAACTGCTGTTCCTCGGCGCGCCGGCGAACTACGCGGCAAAGATTATGACTGGCACCGACACCTTGCGGATCACGACGGATGTGTACGATGCCTTGCCGGAAAGCCTGCAGGACTACTTTGTCGCGCTTGAAGATGACCGCATGGGCATCACGGTCTACGACATGGGTTCTATCTCTCTGGAAGACCTCGACGCACTGCTGCAGACCTACGGGATCAGCTGGGATCGCGCAGCATCACTTCAGCGGATCAAAGACGACAAGGCCAACTTTCCTCTGAACAAGATTGAATATAGCGACGCGGAAGTCTCGATCGATATGGACAGTCTCGGCATCCGTAATAACAAACGTGTCTTGGCGGCGTCGGTTTTCGGTGATGTGTCTGGCTTCACGGCATACATCGACAAGGCCGCAGAGGAGAACAACGCCAAGGCGGCGCTCCGAGTGCTGCATGCGATTCGTAAGGAGATGGCGTCCATCGTCAAGCACGATTTCGCAGGCATCCGAGTTCAATTTCAGGGCGATCGCGTTCAGGCGCTCTTTCATCTGCCGAAGGGCGATGAGAAGCGTATCGCAGCTCGCGCTGTTGACACAGCCGTGGCCCTGCAGTCTGCGATGGAGCTGGTCATTAAGAAGGTGTTGCCAGAGGCGTCGGAACTAGGAATGGCGGTGGGATCTTCGGTGGGAGTAACCCTCGTCTCAAAACTGGGCACGCACGGCAACCGCGACCGCGTCTGCATCGGCGATTCCGTGGAAGATGCCGCGACCTACCAGGAAGGCTCCGCCGGTGGACAAATCGCCATTCCGGCACAGATTCACGCTAACTTAGACGAAGACCTCCAGAAGTTGTTCGTCTGGAACGAAGAGCGCGCCCTTTATATCGCGACCAGCCTGACGCAGGATAAGGTCGAGCGAGCGCGCAAGGCATCCATGTTCAAGCAAGCCGTGCACGTGGCGTCTGGTGCTCAGGGTATTTATGTTAGCAGTCAAGCGACTGCAGGGAGCCGTTCTTTTGTACCGTCGAGTTCGTTCGCGGAGTAAGCCGAAGGCATGGTTCGAGCGCGCAGATGGACGCGTCCTGCGTGCCGAAGAAGCTCTGATGAAGGAGCTATACCCTCTCTTGCGGTTCTGCGTGGATACTGATGCCGGCAAGATGAATCTTGAGGGTGACTTCGTTCTGCAGACCGACTGCGGTGTCTCTACCTCGATCGCCATTCGTATTGAGTTTCCTCGCAATTATCCGAATTCGGAGCCAGTTGCCTTCGACGCAGCTGGCAGGTTTCCGGCGCTGGTAGACCGGCACATCATTTGGGATGGCCAGTTTTGTCTTTGGCTCCCGCCCTGCTCGCCTTGGGACAAAAACGACCCGAACCGCCTCGTCCGCTTTCTGGATGAGGTGACGGTCTTTCTGGAACGGCAGATGATCTTTGATGTGACCGGTATTTGGCCTGGTGATGAGTACAAACACGGGGCTGATGGTTATGAAGAGTTCATGCTTGCACGACTCGACGGCAATCAGTCACACTTCACCTCGCTGTTTCCGGTAATCGTCGGGCGAATTCATCTTGGGCGCAATGAACGTTGCCCCTGCGGAAGCCAGAGGAAGTACAAGCGTTGTCATGCTGATGCGGTCGCTGAGATCACATCTAAGATCGGTCACGGTACGCTAAAGAGGCTCTACGACAAGCCAAAGCCCCGACATGTCACAGGAGAGCATCTTCAGAGTCCGGCTGCGACTTAACGAATTCAAACTGTATCCAAATCCGCAACTGAGAGGAAGTAAATGCCAAACATCATCGTTGAACCAGAAGAGGGTGGAACCTTTGCAGCGATTCAGAACAAGCGCGTTATCGCAAGAGGAGACACGCAGCTCGCGGCAGGTGAAAAAGCACACGACCTCAGACCCAATGACCATGTTGTTGCCGCTCGCGTGAGGACCACGGATGATGGCGGTCCAGATAAGTTCCGTCACATGTTTGGGCCGAAGCGAAAATCGCGATAGACACGGTCAACCCATGCATTTAATGAAGAGTTGGCAAATCCTCCTTCTTGTCCTCATGTTTTTTCTGTCTTCCGGACCGGAAGTCTGCCATCGATACAAGTCGGAGACGGACAAGACTCTGCCCTGGCATGGTCGTTTAAGAGCAGCCTTCCACGACTCAGAATGGAAGCGAGCGCTTTTCGGCGTACTCACTCTTCCAATCTTGCTTCTCATCTCCTGGAACGAGCCATTATTGAAAAGGGCGGCGGTTCATGTACTGCAGCAGCGTCATTCTCAATTCTTCGTGGCAGGTATTACGCTGACGCTTGGGATGTTGGCGTTCTGGTTCAAGAAGAAGAGCCAAATAAACTATGGTCTATTCGAAATTATTTTCGGAGTTGCGTCGGCATTTCGTTTGTCCCGAGGGCTATTAGTCCAAGAAGCGATGTTGGCGCAATGGGCTTCATTGGTTGGCGCAGTCTACGTAGTGTCGCGAGGACTCAATAACATTGCTGACGGTGAAAAGGAATTGAGAAAGCGTGGTGTGCCATTGAGGCGTCACAAGCTCAAGATATGGATAACTGCGGAGGTTGAGGCAATAAGGAGACGAGCTCTTGGGTGATCGATTGGCCCTGACACATTCAGCTCTATCCGGGTGCGGTCTGTGTCGCTTCGGCTCGTATCCATTACGTACTTTCTTGCTGGGTGGGTCTTCGCAGCCTCAGTCCTCCCCGAGTTGCGCTGCTGGACACCAGTAGCCGCGCTTGTTCGGTAATGATATGTCGGCTTATCGTCATCAATCCGTCCTCAGTTGACGAGTACAGGCCAATGCACGTTTCTAGATTAATTTACCAGGTGAGCGCAATGGCGATCTCACTCGCAGAGTTGCCGACCATTTGTGATAGGTGACATCAAGCGCTTCTAGGGACAGGGCGATTCACAAGCGGAGAAGCGGACTTTCAGCCACGCAAGGGTTTCGCGGTACAGCGCGCATCATGTGTCGGATTGACCAACCTAAGACTACCTCTTTATTCCGTAGCGGTCGGCGGGCTTCCCGGCGAACATCCCTTGCAGCAGCAACCCAGAGGCAGCCTCGTAGTTCCTTAAGAGCGTCTCGTCTTGAAGCGAGGGAGCAGTTATCAGCTCGCCGTCATCCAGACCAGCAAGCGCTGCGTCGACGCAATCCTCCGTCGTCATGACGATGCTCGGGTCGAGTGCATCAAGGGAGGCTCCTCCGGCAACATCCCAGCCCTCGGAAACTACTGCGCCGGGCACAACGAGCTGAACCCGAATTCCTGTGCCCGCAACCTGTTGTTGCAGGATCTGCGTGAACTGAAGCACGTAGGCTTTCGTAGGACCGTAGATAGGCACCATGGAGAGAGGCGCAAACCCAACGCCCGAACCGACGTTGACGATCGTTCCCGAACCATTCTGCTGAAAACGACCAAGCGCTGCCTTTGAAAGGGCCGTGAGTGCAGTAATGTTCAGCGCAATCATATTCGTAAACAAGTCGTCCGGTGTCTCCGCCAGAGTCTTCAATATGGAATAGCCAGCGTTGTTCACCAGCAATGACACGGAAGGATCGCTGGAGATTCTCTCAATCGTTGCGGAAAGCCCGGCTGGTTCAGCCAGATCGGCAACGAGAACTTCCGCGCGAATCGAGAAGCGCTTCTCCAGGTCATCGGCAATCTGGTTCAACCGGTCCGCGCGACGAGCCACAAGAACCAGATCATAGCCGCGTGCGGCGAGGCGGTCGGCGTAGACCTTGCCGATGCCGGACGAGGCTCCGGTGACGATAGCGGTGCCGAGTTTATGCGGATGAGAATTGCTCAAAGGTGTCTCCTTCTGGGCGAGTGAGTTGCGTTCAATCGCTTCCTAAAAGGTATACGGAATATACTTGATGTCAATTAGGTACTTCTTCTAGCCTAGGTATACTCGAGGAAACCACATGCCCTACACGGAAGAACAAGTTCTCGCCACGCTGCCCGGAATTCGTCCGATTCTTGAGCAGATCGCAAACAAGTGGTCGATCTTGATCCTCACCTTCCTCTGTGAACAACCGAAGCGCTTCAACGCACTCAAACGTCGGCTGGACGGCATTACCCAGAAGGCGTTAACCGAGAGTTTGCGGAGACTGGAGAGAAACGGTCTCGTGGCGCGGCGAGTCATTCCAGTTTCGCCAGTTGCAGTGGAGTATTCCATCACACCGCTAGGACGAGAATTGCAGGCACCGTTCCTGGCGCTCTACGATTGGGCCGTCAAACACCAACGAGAGATAGAGAAGGCGCAGAGAAGCTTCGATTCAGCCCTCAAATTGAGCACCTCTCATGAAAGGAAGCTTCCTCCATCACAGTCGCCAAAAAAGTAGCCCTTGTTTGTTAATCGCGATCTCAACTTGTGATATCAGGCCAATGCACGTTTTGAAGCCAGCACACGTCGGAGAGTGACCAGGCGATTTAGCGTCAGGCCAAGATCCTCCGGCTACATGCGCGTTTCTCAAGGGAAAATCTATCCTGGCGCATGCGTCTTGCGCGATCCGCTCAGATCAGAGCGCGAGTTCTCAGCTTCGCAAGAAATTTGCGATTAAACCTGCAACCCTATCCGGCTGATCAAGCCATGCCAGATGTCCGGCATCCGGCACAACCTCCGAACGACCGTGGGGCATGGATTGCGCCATCTCCTCCGCAAGCGATGGTGGTCCGAAGCTGTCCTTGTCGCCCCAGATCAGCAGCGTAGGCATTGGAAGCTTCGGCAGCTCCGGCCTCAGGCTGTACGTTAAGGTGGATCGGCCGCTCGTGATGTGACAGTCCTCAAGCAGAGTGAGCCAGCTTTCTGTTGCGCCCGGGATCTCCGAAGCGGCCGTACAGCAATCAAGATATGCATGAGAGAGACGGTCTGGGTGCGCGACCAGAATCCTTTTGAAACCTTCATACGTGGCGGAAGCGCCGGGCTTCATCAGGGTGGCAAACATTAGGCCGTTCAAACCACGCATTGCGAGCACACGATTAGCTGGCGGGATCGTGGCAGAGCTGCCCGCCGGTTCGCCCACGGTCACCAAACGCTTTACCCGCTCCGGGTGGGCCAGTGCAAATACCAGGGCGAAATAGCCGCCCATCGAATTTCCAACGAGATTCGCGCTTTTGAGTCCGAGCGCATCCATCGTAGTCCGAACAAAGCTGACCGCGTGCTCTCGTAAGTGAACATCACGATAGTTGAACATGTCCGTCAGTCCACACCCGGGCCGGTCCGGCGCGTAGATGTGGAACTGGGAACTGAGACGGCTCAGAAGAGGTTCCCACTGCGCGGCAACGCCGTCGCCTCCATGAAGCAGCAGTACGGGTTCTCCTTGTCCTCCCTCGAGCACCTGCACTCTCAACCTGGGCTCTGCAATCTGTACAAATCGGGAGTGAACACTGTTACCGTTTCCAGCCAGGAGCAAGTCCTGGGCTCGCAGAAATTTCTCTTCGGCATCTCGGTCGCGAGCAGGAAGATGCTGATGTAGATTCCAGACATACGTAGCGAGCGAAGCCACCGCAACTCCTGTTGTGGTACCGATCACCTGACGTCGAGTCCATTGCGCCATGGCCTTCTCCTGGCAGTTGGGTTAGAAAGCATCGACAAACACAGGCAGTACTTTTCGTCGATCTGTCCTGACTGAACTTTGGCATTAACCAGCGTCATTTGTGCCATAACAAAACCTTGACAAGTAAACTGCGGAAGGAGGTATCTGATGCGAGTCGCCTTTGGGCAGTTCGTCGCTGACACCGAGGCTGTGCGCTTGTGGAAAGACGGCGTCGAGGTGAGGCTACGCGAGCAGCCGCTCCAGGTTCTGTTTGCGCTTCTGCGCAATCCAGGTGAGGTGGTATCGCGCGATACGCTCCGCCAGAACCTCTGGGGTAACAGCACCTATGTGGATTTTGACAACGGATTGAACACGTCGATTAGCCGCTTACGAGAGATGTTGGAGGATGACTCGACCAAGCCGGTGTGGATTGAGACGATCCCAAAGCGGGGATATCGTTTTATAGGCTCGCTGCCGCGCCCTGCGGCGGTCGCGGCTTACCTCAAAGGACACCACGTCATTTCTCCACACAGTCCGGACTCCATGCAGAAGTCGCTAGCCTTCTTCAAAGAAGCAATGGCTCTCGATCCGCTCTATCCGCTTGCCTACCATGGAGCCGCTCTGACTTGCATCCTGCGTTGCCTGTTGGATGATCTGTGCCCCCGAGAAGCGCTGCAGGCGGCAGACGATTATCTTCAGCAGGGATTGCGTTGCCCGCAGAAGGAGGCCATGGTGTTCAACACGCTGGCCATGCTGCGGACGTTCGAGCGACGTTGGGACGAAGCCGAGGAGGCAAGCGGGCAAGCTGTGGCGCTGGAGCGTCATAATCCGCATGTGCGCATGATCCGCGCGCAGCTGTTGAGCTGTCGCGGGCGGCACGACGAGGCGGTACAGGAAGCGTTGGCCGCTGTAGACCTCGACCCGGTGCATACGCGCGCACAGATGCATTTGACAATGTGCTTCTATTACGCCCGCAAGTGGGAAGCATGCGTTCGCGCAGGCAGGGCGGGGCTGGAAGTATGCCCGGATCCGTATATCGGCATCTACACCTCGCTGGCTCTCCTGGAGCTCGACAGGCCCGATGAAGCGTTGCAGCTCAACCTGCAGACCAGGCGCCCTGGACCTCTTCAAGCGGTCGAGTTGGCATTCAATTCCTACATTGCGGCTAAGGCCGGCGTTCGAGATGAGGCTGTTTCTGCTTTGGCATTTCTGAAGCAGAGTCGCGAGAATCGATACGTTCCAGCCATCACACTTTGCTGGCTTGAGCTTGCACTCGGGCGCGACGATTCCGCGATGGATTGGCTCGAAATTGCAAGCCGGGATGCTGAACCATATCTCGCCTGGGCGCATGTCGCTCCGATCTATGACTCGCTTCGACTCAGTTCAGGCCACGGGGGTATCAAGGCTTGATCGCAGCCCGATCCCAGCCACCCGAAAAGCGCGTCATGCTGACATCGAATAAATCAGCTACAGTGCGCCAGTCTGAACGGGCACGCTTTCGAAAACAAGAACAAACCAAAGCGCATTTCCAGCATCGTCTGCCTCAAAGAATCACTCGGTGATTTCGCAGCAACCCAGGAGATCGAGCGTCACGCTGGCGATGTGCGCGGCTCCTGAGACGCGACCACTGTGATCAAGTCATTCTTCGCTTGGCTGAAGCAGAAGCGACGCACCGTGGTGAGACTGGAGTTGATTGATGAGGACCGTGGGTGTTGCTCCTCCCATGAGACGGAAATCGCGGATAAGGTGCATCTGGTCGTAGTAGCCGGAGGCATGGGCGATCTCGGTCCAGGTGACGCGTTTGTCGTTTGCGGCTCGTTTAAGGCGCAGAGCATGGACGAATCGGGCGACGCGGGCCATGGTCTGAGGCGTCATGCCTGCGAGTTCGAGAGATCTGCGTTCGAGCTGGCGGGGGCTGGTGTTGAGCGATGCGGCGAGCTCGCGGACGGTGTGTGTTCCGCGGTCCTGAGCAACGAAGGTAAGCGACTGCGTCCAGTGGGAGTTGCGCATCCGGTTGCGGGAGGAGAGCCGTTTGAGCAGGAACTGGTTTAGCAGGCAGACGCGGCTGCGGAACGAGCGAGCCTCGCCGAGGGCATCGTAGAGCTGCGAGATGGATCGGCCAGGGAGGGAGTGGGCTTCGACGGCGTGTTCTGTGAGGAGTTGCGTGGGTACGCCGAAGAGCTCATAGAGGCCGAAGGGTTGGAACATGACGGTGAGCGACTCGACGGTGCCGTTGCGGTAAGGTGCAGGCGACGGTAGGTGATTGGGCCCACCACGAGCATGGGAGCGCATGACTCGAAGCGGTCAGTGCCGACAATGGGGATGCGATAGAGGCTGGCGAAGTGGAACTCGAGAAGCCCGCCGAGACGGGCGGTGACTGGCTCCTGAAGATCGTCTCCGGGAACGATGCGCGCTGCGAATAGTAACGCACGAAGCGGCGCAGCGCCGGGTGCGGCGCGGTGGTGGCGAGATCGACGTCTATGCGTTCCATTTGGTCTTGAACGGGAACTTGATGGGATCGACACTATGCAGATCGTGCTGAGCGATCTGCCAGGTTTCGCCACGGCGGGTCAGCAGGTAAGTCGAGAGCAGATCGACCCATGGCGTCTGACCGCCGTGCGCAAGCTGATCGCCGGGACCCATCGTTGGATTTTTCCAGCTGGCGTGGATTGTTGCCATATTGGGGTTCAGGATACGACCTAGAAGGATCTGCTGGCGAGGGAAACCTACCGCATGGAATGGACCTCCCGGCCCATGGAGGAATTGCATCGCCGTCTCAAGCTCGGCCCGGCCTTCCAGCATGGAGCCAAAGCGATTGACGACTAACACGTCGTCGGCGTGCAGCATAGCGATCGCTTGCGGATCGTGACTCACCCAGGCTTCATCGTAGGTTCGGAGGAACGCAGTCAGATCGGTTGGCGTGAGCTGAGCGATTAAGTTTGAGGAGGTGGCCGCAGCACCTGCCAGGGAGACTGCAGAGAGGAAGAACGAGCGGCGATTGGAGATTGAAGTGGTCATGAGGGGAGGATAAGTACCCCGGCCAATTGGGGAATAGTACCAGTGCGACATTTTGGAGGATTCTGTCATCCACAACAGAACGAGATCAGATGCTCATCCAGGATCTCGCTGACGACCTGGGTCGGAGCACCGCCTCCCAGATCATGAAAGTCTCTCACCATGTGCATCTGGTCGTAGTAGCCGACTTTATGAGCGATGTCCATCCAACTGCCGTGGCCTGACCTGTACTCAGCAATGGCACGCTGAAAACGAGAGACCCTGGCCAGGGCCTTTGGAGACACTCCGGCCCACTGCTGGGACCTTCGCTCCAAGTGACGCTCGCTGATCCCGATCATTCTTGCGGCGTCCCCTACGTTGCATCTGCCAGAGGCCAACCGGTGCATGGCGCGAGCGGTCGGATCGAGCGGGCGGGACTGCTGCAGCCGATGAAGGAAAAATCTGTCCAGCAGTTGTACGCGATCGGCAAAGGTCTCCGCATTGCCGAGACGCTGATAGAGAGACGATATCTGCGGGCCGAATACCGCATGCCCTTCCGCGCCCCCGCCAACAAGCGGCGAAATCGGCACGCCAAACAGACGGTACATTCCCAGCGGCCGAAACAGAACATCGAGCGAATCCACATGATCGCGCAGATTAGACGTGTTCTGCGTGCAGCGATAGGCCCGACAACCGTTGCTACCCAGGAGCGGCGTCGCTGCTCCGTCTCGTACTCCTTCACCTCATAGATCGCCGCGAACTGAAAGATAAGCATCGTGGCCATGCGAGGAAAGACCGGTTCAATGACCTCGCCGGCCTTCGAGACTCGCTGCACGTAGCAATGGACAAATGGCTCCAGGACCGCATCAGGAGTTGCGCTTTGCGTTGTCAGCATCGTGCCTCCACTAGCATGGCTACCTTCTCTGCTCTGGGGTCGAGTAAGGTAGGTCCATCTTCTCGACATTATGCAGGTCCATCTGAGTCCCCTTCCACTCGCCGCCGGCTTTCAGCAAAGTGTACGACACAAGCATATCGTCCTCCTTCGCCAGGTCGAGCTTACCGTCCGGATTCATCACCGGACTCTTCCAGCTTGCCTGCAGAATGATGACGGTCGGCGCAATCTGTCGAACATCGAGCAGCTGTAACGGTGGGGCGGTGACGTCATGATACGGCCCGCCGGGGTTGTGCAGGAAGCCGAGGGCCTTCTCCACAGCGGCGCGACCCTGGACCAGCGTGCCAAAGCGGTTGACAGTATTGGCGTCGGAGGTTTGCAGGAGGCCGAGTTGATGAGCGTCGTGATGGTTCCATGCTTCAATCCACTTACTCAGAAACCAATTGGCCGTTGCACGCGATGCTTCTGGGTTGATTGGTTCTTCACCTCTAAGGGCAGAGGAGGCCGCGAGTGCGGTCCCGATAACGAGGAAAGTGCGGCGGGAAGTCGTAGGAGTTTTCATGCTCGAAGCGTATCGAGCAGGATCAGTTGGAGCCTAGTACAAACCCGACACGAAGCGGAAGTTTGTCGCGTTCTTACTATCGCGAGCCTGAAGGGCGCTTCTACTCTTTTTCCAGAACGACTGAAAGGAAGAGCGAGCAATGGCAAGCGGAACGGGAATGTTAGGGACTCAGTGCACTATGCCGACAGCACGCAGACGGCTAGTGGATCATCGCTTCTACACAGGGATGGCCTTTGCAATGGCGGCTGGGGTGTTTGCCGGCTTCATAAAGACCTACTATGCAAAGACTTACTTCCACAGTCCGGCAATACCGTTCTGGGTGCATGTTCATGGAGCAGTATTCACCGGTTGGATCCTGTTCTACCTGCTTCAGAACCTGCTTGCGATGTATGGACAGATGAAGCTTCATCGCAGCCTTGGCATCCTTGGTGGGCTGCTCGCCTCAGGTGTCGTGGTGTTTGGATCCGCAATCGCGCTCCGCCAGGCACGTCAAGGGCGGTTTTTCCCCTTCCCTGATGGGTACAGTCTCCTGGCAGTTTCCTTCGGCCAGATGGCGCTTTTCGCTATCTTCGTCTACTTTGGTTTGCGACTCCGGCGAGATGCAGAGACGCACAAGCGGCTGATCCTTATGTCAACGCAGCTGTTCTTCTTCCCTGCGTTCGGCAGGCTCTTGCACGGGATCAATCCGCTGACTCTTGGGATTGCATTATGCTTTTATTTCGCCGGTCCAATCTATGATTTGTTGAGTAGAGGTTCTATTCACCGTGCTTACCGATGGGGCGTGCCGCTCCTGATCGCCACGATGCCGCCATTCGCCGTCCTCGCACCTCATATAAGTGCCTGGCGCTATGTTGTGGACAAGTGGTTGCTGTAAGCCTGAACCGGATTCACCGGCGACTGGACGATGGCTCCATTGCGAAGTGGATGAGATGCTCCGGTTCGATCTCCTGTAGCGCAGACGTTGGGGCCTCCCCTGCAAATTCACGGAAGTCCCGAATCATGTGCATATGATCGTGATATTGGGCGGCATGGGCGATCCGCGTCCAACTCAAGGAACGCTCGGTTCTGAGGCGAAGAGCATGACTAAAACGTGCGATGCGGGCCAGGGTCTTTGGGGACATACCTGCGTAGTCGAGGGATCTTCGCTCAAGCTGGCGAAGGCCGACGCCCGTCTGTCTGGCTACCTCGGAAACTTTCAGACCTGTCCCTGGTGCCATGAGCAGATGAAGCGCTTTCTGTAGTGGATCGACCGACTGCGGGACTGATACTTGCCGGAGGAAGAAAGTATCGAGTGCTTTCGCTCTCTGCGCAAACGTGGGTAGATTTCCAAGCTGCTCGCGAAGGCGCGACACCTTTCGACCCAGGAGCGAGTGCCCCTCAGTCCCGGCATTCGATAGCAATGCTGTCGGCACTCCAAAGAGCGCGTGAAAGCCGAAGGGTTGAAACATGACAACCAGGGACTCAATATCTCCCCTGATAATGAGCCGCGAGCGGCGCCATCCCTGAGGTCCAATGACAGAGATGACGTTCGGGTCTTCCACCGTCTCCGATCCATAGTTCCGAACCTCGTAGGACCCAGCGAATTCAAATTCAAGCATCACACCAAGTCGCGCGACCACAGGCTCAATAAGCTCTCGTGTGCCAAGGTGTGCCTCCCGCTGAACATACGTCCGAACGTAAGTCAACAGTGCGGGATTGGGGGAAGCGCTTTGAACCGTAAGCATCAGGCTCCTTCGAGGCTCGGACGAACGAACATTAACCGCTGCTCGTTCGCAGGCCGCTCCTCGTTTCGTAGATCGTACGCAGACGTGTTTCATCGCGCTAGTAAAAAGACGTCATCTTCAATGATTACGGTCTTCAATGCGAGCGAAATCAAGCTGCGATTGTTTCAAGAGTGGGAGATCCTGGTCGGCAACATTCCACAGAGCAAAAAAGTCCTTGTAGGCAGCTTGGGCTCCAACTGGATTCCCCGACTGTACGTAGGCTCTTCCAAGCTGGAAGTGAGCCAACGCTCCTACTGGGTCGTTCGCAACAATTCCAGGATGATCTAGAATCTTGCGGAATTCAATAGACGCGTCGTTGCCGCGATGCATCATGAGATAAGCCATACCTCGCACATAAACGGGATAGAGCACGCCGTAGAAACCGGAGAAGCTGCTTTGCGGAGACCCTAGCTCATAAGGAACATTGGCTTGTAACAACTCAATTGCCTTTGTCGCATTATGACGATTGAGCGCGACCAGCGCGCGAAGCGTCGGGACATAGTGAAAACGCACTGACGTGTCCTCGGGAAAACGCTTTTCTAGGTCACTCGCCAGCGCCTCGGCCTTAGTTGAATCGCCTGAAAGCGCAAGGGCGAAGGCTGCACCGTACTGAGCATCCCGCCCCTTCGAAAGGCCCAGCGCGGCGAGTGCCAGACGCTTTGCCTGATCTGGATTGCCTAAGAAAGCCTCCCGCAGCGCAGAGCCGCTCTCCGCTCTCGCCGCCGCTTCTCGCCTACCTGACTGCACCATAAAGTTGATTGCGCCAGCCGAGACCGCACGAGCCTTTTCCAGTTGTCCGTGGGAGGCGAAGGAAGATGCCTGCTGGCCGGCAATCATGTCCTCGCTGCCCGGCATCTTCGCCGCCATAGTGACGACTCGCTGCATCGCTGCTTCATCTCCGGTAAGAGAAGCCAGGCGGAACTGGTCGAGGGCGTAGTAAGGAATCATAAAGTTCCTTGCTGACGCGCGCTCGCCGATGCGCTGAGCGTCCCTGTAGCGGCCAAGCGCTATGTCATTAAGAGCGACAAAGTGGTATGCCATGGCGAAGTCTGGATGGATGAGAACTAGATGCTCGGCCTTTTCGACGGCCTTTTCGTACTGGCCGAACACCCTGAGGATCAGGCCGGCCCTGAAGCCGTAACTCCCGGCGTCATTGGGATAAACCTGGGCCCACGTCTCGCAGGTTTCCTCTGCCTTTTCCAGATTTCCAGTGACCTGCATCTCATACGAAGCCACGATGAAAAACCTTTCGTGATCGCTGGCATGGTCACGAAACTCATAGGCCTTGGCCGTGCTCTCCGCGGAGGATTGTTCCTGTCCGATATCCCCATACAGGCGGCCCAGGATCGCCCAGGCCACTGCAAATTTGGGGTCTAGTTCAACAGCGCGCTGCGCGAGCTGAATCGCGGCGGCGCTCCCGCTCTCATTTTCGACCCGAGCCGATTCGCTGAATGCCTTCAAGGCGTCAAGCGATGAGGTGGTTGCTTCGTCTAGAGGAGTGTCCAGGCTTCTGATCGATGATATGGATTCACCCAAACGGCTTCTGAGGTTGCTGGCAACGGTGCTGAGAGCATGAAGCACGTCCTCTTTTCTGGCGGCTTGGACCTGCTCCGTATAGAGAACCTCTCCCGTGTTGCAGTTCGTTGCATGAAGCGTGACCACATATTGGCTTCCCAGCGAGGCAATTGAGCCGTCAAGCATCGCGGCACTGTCAGTCCGCTGGCAGATCTCCCGAGCCAACACCGGCGTCAACCGCGTCTCCGGATTTCGGCTCATCATGCGCAGCGTATTCCGAATGCGCGGCTCGGAGACGAGACTGAGCACGGGAGATTGCTCCAGTTGAACGGTCAATCCCTCGCGAAGCGTTCCGTCGAATACGGCATCCCCAGTAGAGTTCTCAAAATCGCTGAGCACGACAGCTTTCTTCTCTTCGAGAATTGGCCGATGGTGAGAACTCAACCAAAGCGCAGCTCCTCCGGCAACCGGGAGCAAAACCGCCAGGAAGTACCAATTCCTCCAATGGAGTGACCGGCCCTCATTTCTTCGAGACAAAGGATTTGAGGTTAGGACCTCATTGACCGTGGCCACTGGAGGGAATCGATCTTGATCTGCTTCCGGCGTGAGGGGGTGCGGCTGGGGTTCCAAAGTCTGGTTGACGAGGAGCTTGGCATCGGGGTGAGATTCGCCTGGTCCGGCGATCGACAGGGTCTCGACCTTTGCGATGAACCGATAGCCTAGAGTTGGGACGGTCTCAATATAGGTCGGAGCGCGCGAGTCATCTCCCAACTGCTTGCGTAGGATCGTGATCGCGCGGGTCAGCGTGCTTTCCTCTACAAATGTGGTCTTCCAAACGCTCTCAAGAATGAAGTCCTTCTGAAGCAGTTTGCCCGGATTTTGGACGAAGAGCAGCAGAACTCGCAGCGCCCTGGGCTCAAGCGGGACTCGCCGACCCTCATGGAAGAGACAGAACTCTGAGTCGTCAAGTTCAAACTTTTGAAAGAGATAGACCAATCGAGACCCTCGACTTTGATGCTCCGTGACGGCCTAGGAAAAGCCTAGGAAGAACTTCATGGGAAAAAGGCGACTATTCCAGCGACATCAGGAAGGATGACCCCACGCTCAGAGCGCAGGAGGCTGTCCAGATGAATCGTACCCGATCCCTTTTCAGATTATCTCGACTCGAGAAGACACCATTTGTGAAAAGAACAGCCATTGTCGCCCTTGTCCTGGCTGCAATCGTGGCCGCTCACGGAACAGTCATGGCTTACGGGCAGAGTACATCGCCCGACAACGCCACCATCCAGGCCAAGATCACAGCCGAGCGCGTCGCCATTGGAAAAGCGATCGCTACGCACGACGCGGCTGGCCTGAGCAGGTACTGGTCGCCAACACTGATCGTCAACGGCCCGACGAACACGATCGTCTCCCGCTCGCAGATCATCGGGGCTTCGATCCACGGCGGCCTCAACTACATCAGCCTGAAGGGAAACCCAGAGTTCTTCACCGTCACCAACGGCACCGCCATCCTGATGGGTCACGACGACCTCGTCGAGGCCGACGGTCCCCGGGCCGGGAAGCATCTCGTTCGCCGCACGACCGACATCTACCAGCGCTCCGGCGACGACTGGCCTCTCGTCGCCCGTCAGGCCACGTTTGTCGGCTTCGACGCTACCCCTCCGGCCGGCCCCACCGCAGCAAACTACACTCCCCCCGCACCCACACCCGAGACAGCCGCGATCCAAGCGCAGATCGAAGCCAACGGCCGCGCTTGTGGCCGTGCCATCGCCACCAATGACTTTGCCACTCTCGAAAAGCTCTGGTCGCCCAGTTTGGTGGTCAACAGCCCAGGCAACCGCGTTCTCACCCGTGAAGGGGTTTTCACAGCCATGCGCGAGGAAAAACTCAAGTACACCAGCGGCAAGGCGTTCCCTGAGACCTTCTTCGTCGTCAACGACCTCGCCATCACGATGGGCCACGAAGAGATCGTCATGGCGAACGGCCCGATGGCGGGCCAACCGCTCAAGCGCCGCTATACCGATGTCTGGCAGAAGACTGGCGAGAGTTGGCTCTTGATCGCTCGTCAGGCCACCTATGTAGGTATCGATGGCGGTGCCGTCTACGGTCACCCCGATCCCACCATTGATCCTGCGGCACTCACCGCGCCAGCTACCGCTCAGACCGCAGCTCTCTCGGGTTCTTCAGAAGACGTCAAGGCCATTGAGGCGTTGGTGCATTCGAATCCATCTGATCATGTCACCGAAGATGTAAGCTTCACCAACATCTTTGGCACGGTGCGCTTTGGGCGCGAGGAATTCATCAAGCGCCACAAAGAGATTGCAGACACTTTCTTCAAGGGAACAACTGCAAGAGGCTCAATTACGAAGCTGCGCTTCATTCGACCAGACGTTGCCGTTGTCGATTGCGCTGGAGAGCTTACTGGATTTCAAAAGGTCTACCCCGGACTCCCAGTCGGCAAAGATGGAATTCTAAGGAATAAACTCTTGCTGGTTCTCGTCAAGGAAAATGGGGTTTGGTGGATCACCGAATTTCACAATGTAGCAGTGACGCCGGAGGTTTAAGGAACGCGCTCAGCCAAATCCGTGCGGTAGGTTGCGGAGCAAGTTGGCGTTTGAAGACCGATCCGCTACGCGCTGTCGGCAGTTAGCTTCGGCTGGTCGAAGCTTGGTTGGCGAGAACAGGCCTTATCGCGATTCGAGCCCTCCGGAGAACAGGCAGCCAAAGCGGTCGTTAACGGGTTCTTCCAGATTTTGTTTGCAGCCCAGGTATCGCTCAGTGGTCAGGACGGAGGCGTGCCCCAGAAGGAACTGGATCTGTTCGAGTTCACCTCCGTTCGCGTGGCAGAGCTTTGCGCAGGTTCGCCGAAGATCGTGAGGCGCGAGGTGGTCCAGCTCCAGACGCAGTGCACAGCTCCGGACAACATACCAGACGACGTTCTCCGAAATGCCGGTACCCCAAGGTGTTCCGTGACGGCTTACTGCCCTGAACACTCGTCCCGTGGTCACCGATGCAGCTGTCAGCCACCTGTCAACCGCACACTTCACCCAGATCGGCATCGGAACTGTCCGAACATGATTGCCCTTGCCGACAAGGTCCACAATAGCCCAGTGTCCTTGTCGGATTTGGATGTCTTCCTTTCGCAGGCCCGATAGCTCAGCTCGGCGTAGACCGCAGCCGAGCAGGATCGCGATCATAGCGACATCCCGAACGTGACGTAAGCCTTGCCCATTCGCTTTCTCAAGTAGCAGCCGAGCCTGATCCTGGTTGAGCCAGTTACCCGCACGGCATCCAAGTTGCTTAACGCCTTTGACCCGCCGTATGCCTGCAGCAAGTTCCGGACTCAGCAGACCCGAGTCTGCCGCTTCGTAGGCCAGCCTTCTGACCGCCGCAAGCCTCTGATTGATCGTTCCTGCGGCTAATCCGATCGATTCGAGGTGTAGGCGGAAACGGAGCACTACTATCCGGTTCAGGGCTAGTCTTGGTTCCGAACAGTACCAGTCGATGAACTGCTCCATCGCAAACTTGTAGTTGCGCCGCGACCGCGGCGAACTCAAGCTGTTCAATACTGAGGTCTTCGAATGATCGAGGTCTGGCAGGCGAAGGACTGTCTTCCGGGCGACATGCTTTCTGGTCCTCTTGGGCATACTGGCGGCCTCCTCTGCCGCAGACATGCCCAACACTCTATGCGCCAACCGAAAAGAGTTCACGCCGGTAGGCTGGATGAGCGCACGGGCGATGTAGCACTCATCGAGATCACAAATGATGAGAACGGCGTTCATAGGGACTTTTCCGCGAACTACCGCTCAATCGCCGGGGTCTGAGACGAACGAGTTGTCCATGTGTCTACAGTCTTGCCGTCCTGCTGACCCACGTCACAGACTCGACGCTTCGGGCACCCAGGTTGGGTGGTGAGTCGGATGGGGGCCAAGCGTCAGCCACGATTGGCCTACACCGCCGAAGAACTTGATCTGCCATGGTCTACATATAAGGCATACTGTTTGGATGAACAGCCCATTCAATGAAGAGAACATCGGAGAGTTTGCGGCTCGTTTTTGCGAAAGAATCGTGAGTCATGCGAATAATTCGCCTAACAATGGACCCTGGACGGCTGCGGTCTACAAGAGTTTGCAAGAAGTGGCGTCCGCAAGAGGCTGGAAAATCTTCCCAGAAGAGAAGCCGTATCGAGGTGAGTATCTCTGCGACTTTATGCTCTTCGAAATTGACTATGGCTGTCGAATCGCATGTGAGTCCCAATGGTGGTGGGACACCGATCCTTTGCATGGATTGGAGTGGGCGTTTGACAAGTTACGAGGGGTGAAGAGCGACGTTAAGCTCTTTATCTACGAAGGCAATGACGGCGATCTGGAATCTCTCGTCAGCAAATATCTTGAACGGAATGCACAGATTGCTAAGGGAGAAATATTTCTGGCCCTCCGATGGTCAAGAGATCACTTTGAAAATCACTTCTGGATCGCGCCGAGGGATGGGGCGCAGCCGGGAACTATCGAGTTCACACGGCTTCAGAATATGGCGGAGGAGTGTCCCAGTTTCCTAATCGATAAGCTCGGTAACAACGTGGCAGTGCGGTGCCCGAAGTGTCAGAGCATTTTTATCGTCTCGGAGATGCTTAACAGGAAAACGTCTAGATCCTGTCCACATTGCGGCGAATCAACAGCTGGTTTTGTGAATGGTTCAGCCTTCGTCAAATGAAGATTGTGAGCCAGACTCGGTTGAGAGGCTTTATGGAAGAAGGAATCTAATGGATCGCAGCGAGTTTCAAGGATTGTATAAAGTCGGAGACGTAATCCAGTCTGGCGGTCATGCGAGTCGCAAGAATGCCTCTAAGCTTGCAATCGTTAGCATTGATGAAAAAGGAGTTCGATTCCAGCCGATCAACGCTAAATCCAAGTTTCGCGTCGACTTCGACTACATTGATCTTCTTATGGCCAACTTCGCGGAAATCAATCCGAGATCCATACAGAAGTCAGTAAATCAGATCAGACGCAGGGGCGGTTTGAAGATCGACACCACTACTGAGAATTATGCGTATGGATTCGCCAAAGCAATCCGCCATGAACGTGCGACCTTCTCGTTTCAGAATGATCTCGATACTCATCTCGCGGTTGGTAGTGGGGGATTCTTACTGTCGACTTCTGCCCGGAAAGCAATTGAGGAGCGGGGTATGGCACTCGCGGAGGCACACTTCGCCCGAGAGGGATACGTGGTGGAGCGACGTGGCAAACCGTATGATTTACGTTGCGGACGGGGAAACGTGAGTCTTTGGGTTGAGGTGAAGGCGACGCAAGGCGAGGCTGAAGAAATCATCCTGACGAGAAACGAAGTTGAACTTAGCAAGGCGCGTTCAGCGCAGATGGCTTTGGCGATTATCACGAATATCCATCTGAAGAATGGGAATGAGGCCGCGGGCGGCGAAATTCGCGTCATTCAACCGTGGCGAGTCAAAGAGGAGCTGTTGAGGCCAATTGCTTATTTCTACAGCTTGGCGAATCATTAATTCCGATCCGCCGGAGACTGCCGGGTGCCCCCACATCTCGGCACCTGGAGATGTGGTTTCGCAGGATGTCAGCCCACCACCCCACCATTCGTACCCCACCGTGTGGACCGTATTACATACGATCGACCGGTGAGCATCCGAAGCGGGTCTTTTTGACTGGCGACAACAGGCCAAAGCACTCATCGAGACTCACGGTAGTGGCTTCCAAATAACATCACGGTTGCAGATATGCGGCCACGGTACCTTTTGCGCAGGCTTTGACGTCAGCTTTCTCAACGCTAATGGAAATAATGGATTTTTTGCTGTCACTCCGGTCCTTGGATCGATGCACGTCACGGTCCTGGCTTCGGGTTAAGGGGCGCCTCACGCTAGGTTGATGCAGTGTCACACTCGCGCTTCCGGCCGCTTGGGCAAAACCGCGCTCGGGACCTGCTCCAGAGACATCTTGACCCAATCGACTGTGAACCGACCACGGTATCCGAAGAGCGCGCCCCAGATCCGGTTTCTGGCACTCACATCGATGCAGAAGCATTCCTGACCGTCGTCATACCACTCACAAACATCTGCTACTCCAGTGAAGAGCCATGGAAAGCGAAAGGCGACCGGTCCTTCGTAGAAGCGCTGTTCTCCAGAGCGGAGGCGAAGGCCGCCATTGTCAGCAACGCTCACCTGTATATCCACCGCCAGGTGCTGGTGGGTCCCGAGGTAGTCGATGATGCAGCCGCGTTCTTCGCTGAAGATCATGTAGGCGTCAAAGCGGCGCTTGTGTTTCGTGGCGAAGGTCCGCACCCAACTCACAGTTTCCCGACCGAGAGGATCAATGTAGGCGTAGTTCTCGATCCTGAATGGAACATCCTTTCCATGTTCAGGAAACATGATGCTCCTCCAAGTGCCGACGTACAAGAAGGGCAGTGTATAGGGAGCTCCGTGCCATATCCGTTTCATCGTTCCGGTGCCCACTGCACCGATCCCAGACTGTGAATGAAGGGAGAAGCGGCGTTGAATCTGGGGATGAAGCCTGGAGAAATCGGCACCAAGAGCGCGTTCGTAGATGGAGATCATGGTTGCTCCTTGGCCGGCTTGCGACGGCAGCGACTCGCTAAGGCCAGCATGGGTGACGAAAGCCAGCCCGCAAGAGAGAGCGCGATGACGGAGAGGTTGAGCGTTACAGGATTGAAAGCTGCCCGGATGTACTCCGGTGAAGAATGAGCGACACCGAGCGTGGCTAAAACCATGATCACGATATTGACGGGGAAGATGTAGCGCCAACTCCAACTGGCCAAGATGATCAAGGCAAACACGATCTCAAGCCCACCCAGCCAGGGCAGAAGCCTAATCGAAAAACCAGCCTGAACGAGCATTGTCTGCTCGTCAACGTGGTGAAAGAGGAGCTTTGGCATAAGCCCATGCCAGAACCAGATGGCCGCCAGAGTGATGCGGGCCACACCATGGATAAGGGAGAACCTGAGCGTGGATTCGGGTGTCTGTCCGGTTTCAGCCCAAAGACGAAGCCGGTCGAAGCTCCAGGCAGTTGCCCAGCCCATCAGGGGCCGGAAGAGCAGGCGGTCGACCCAGCGCCCCAGAGAGCCAAAGCGCACCTCGTAGTCGTACCAGGTAAGGAAACGTACGCCACGCTGGTTAGGAAGGTAGCGCCAATAACCGGACCCAGTTGTGATGAGCGACTTCCCATCGTCCGACGCAAATCGCAGCGAAGATGTTCGATCTCCTCCTGGAGAGTCCCGCTGCCCCATGCTCTCGCCGGTGCCAGCGACAGCAAGACCGAAGCCTATGCGTGTCTGGTAGAGGAAACGTTGCGGTTCGTTAGGATTCGGTCGCGGGAGGTACTCAATCTCGCTGAAGCGCAGGTCCCAGCGCTGATGCGAAGCCGGATCCTGGCTGAGGCGCCAAACTAGATCGATGTCAGCTTGGATGTCGATCTCAATGTATAGACCAGACGTTGCGGTCACAGGGCATACCTCCGCGAGCGGGCAACGAGGTCCGGCGCAGCCTGGTGCCATGTTGGATAGCGAAATGTAAACCCTGCATCAAGTAGTCGACCCGGCACAACGCGGCGACTCTTCAGAACCAACTCGGATTCGGTGCGGAGCAGGAACGTACCGATCTCAAGCAACCACGGTAGGGTCGGCACTCCAAAGCGAGCGCCCCACGCCTTGCGCAGAATACGGAGAAACTGCGAGTTTGGAAGTGGATGAGGAGACGCAGCGTTTATAGGTCCTGAAATGGCCGGATTGCCGATCAAGAATTCGACTGTCCGAATAAAGTCAACCTCATGGATCCAGGAAACAAACTGTGTTCCGGGTAGATTCGTACCACCCAGGCCGTGACGAACCAGTTTTGAGAAGACATCGAAGACGCCCCCGCGGTCGGGACTGAAGGTCATGGCACTTCGCAGAGCCACCTGACGCGTCCCTGGAGTCTTGATGGAGAAGAACGCCTCTTCCCAGGCTCTTGCGACTTCGATGGAGAAGTTCCACGTATCCGGTGCTCCCGGCTCGTTTCCACCCAATTCGCCACTGGCTTCATCCATCGAGCGATCAAGCGCGTGACGATAAATAGTCGCGGTGCTGGCGTTGAGCCAGACTTCTGGCGGGCTCTCAAGCCGTGTGATGGCTTCATGGAGCACTGACGTAGACAGAACACGTGAATCTAGAATTTCTCTGCGATTCTTCCTGTTATAGCGGCAATTCACACTTCTGCCTGCAAGATTGATCCAGACATCGCTATCGTCTAGGTCGGCGAGCCAAGGCCCCAGTGTTTCACCGTCCCAGTGAAGCGTAAGCCATGGCGTTTTCTGCACGTGCCGGCTCAGGACTAAGACTTGGTTGCCCTCGTTGTGAAAGTGTCGAGCGAGAATCGTGCCGACCTGTCCGCTTCCACCTGAATGACAATTTTCATAAGGACGAGCATCTTTCCTGATCAGGCTCGCTCTGCAGATACCGCTGCCAGTCTGCGGATTCGGCGACTTGCTTGATGACAGCGTTTCGCTCACGCAGAAGCGCAAGCATGTAGCGGCGCAGGAAGATAGCCTCGGCAATCGGACCAAGCACCGGAAGAGGGGCCGCGATACAGAAGCGATCGGTCATTGCGGTGATACCAGGCTTGACGGAGCGGAACAGGTGGTCGGCCTGCATGAAGCGGAAGATCCCTCGGACCATCGTCACCTGAAAATATCGAGGCGACTCCATAGCGGTCGTCTTGCTGGTCAGGGTCTGCCAGACGCCGAAGTGTTTCGCCCGCCACGTCACCTCCTGTGAGAGCCCCACAAGGCCGGACGTGACACCGCCGAGGGCCATGGCTTGTTCTCCGGAGTGAACGTTTGCGAGTAAGTGCACTTCAACACTTCGGGAGAGATCGAAGCAGCGCTCAATCGGGGCGTGGATGAGAGTGGTTTCATCGATTTGGATCATAGGGAATCTCCTGGGAGCAGTTCAGCTTGTTGCAACAACTCGAGAACCGCCCTCCGGATGGGCTTCAGGATGGCAAGTTTTGCAAGCCCAAGCAGCTTCAATGTCAGGTTCAGGGCACCATCCGCCATTCGGCGTGTTCGTTGCTGGTTTTCGGAGTCGTCGTAGAGAAACATCACCAGCAGTCCCATCTGCAACGCCCAGAGTGCAAGCGGAAGCAGGACACGAAGGTCCTGAGGCAGCTTCTCCTCTGCGATGGCGTCCTGGAACACCTGCGTGCTACGACGGCGAATCTCGGCGGTGCCAGGACCGAGGCAGGAGAGTGGATGGTGGGGCTCACCGGTATACCTGAAAACCACTCCGAGCAGATTGCGATCATCCTTGGTCAAGTCAAACTTTGAATGCAGAGCTGTGACCAAACGGGTTTTCAAGTCTTTGGTCGTGACAAAGAGTTCTTCGCAAAGACGCTCCTGCGCGGCCTGAACATTCTCGTAATAAGCCTGGATCAAAGCTTCTTTGCTGGGGAAGTAGTAGTAGGCGGCGCTCTTCACGACGCCGGCATGAGATGCGATGGCTTGCATGGTGGTGGCATCGAATCCGCGCTCCCGGAAGAGCTCAAGAGCGCTCGAAAAGATTTGCTTGCGGGTTTGCTCACCTTTATCCGTTGCCAGCTCATTTTTGACCATGGTCAAATCATGCGCGCTCAGTTCGCAGAGGTCAAGAACTATTGAACGCGGTCAAATTACTTTCGGGCAGACCGTGGAAGTGACAGGTTGAGGAAAGCATGGAAGCCAAAGGACCGGCTCCCACCCTTCCCTCAACCCTTGGAAATCCCTTTGGGATTCCCACACTCCCGCCGTTTCGACGACGAGTGTTCTGGGAAGCAAGACATAAATAGGGCTTGCATTTCCATTCCACATAAACGGCGACGTAAGTCATCGAGTGGTTCAGACCCTTGACTCGATGGTGCCGACGATTGAGACCTACTCGATCGATGAAAGCTTCCTGAACCTGGGCGAGTTCCGCGAAAGGGAAGTGGAACCTCTCGCGCGCGTGCTGCGCTGGGTTGGCATCCCGACCTGCGTTGGAATCGGGCCGACAAAGACGCTCGCGAAGGTCGCCAATTTCATCGCCAAAAAGCGGCCGCAGTATCGTGGCGTCTGCGATCTGCGTTCCAACCAAGTGCGGGCCGATCTGCTGTCCACTGTGCCGGTCGATGAAGTCTGGGGGATCGGCGCGGCGTCAGCCGCAAAGCTAGCCAAGATCGGAGTCCAGACGGCCGCCGATCTCGCCGCCCTCGATCCGGACAACGCGCGGGCGCTGCTGACGGTGACGGGTGGCCGGACGGTCTACGAGCTGCGTGGGATCTCCTGCCTGCCGCTGGAGCTGATGGAGCCCACCAGGAAGGGAATCGCGGTGACACGCAGCTTCGGGGCTCCGGTCACGTCCTGGCAGGAGATGCGCGAGGCCATCGCAAGCTACGCCACCCGAGCAGCGGAGAAGATGCGCCGGTACAAGGTGGCCGCCGAGAACATCTTCGTCTTCATGCACACGAATACCTTCAACAACGACCCGTTCTACTCGAATGGAGCCTCGGCGCGGTTCTCCGAGACGACCAACGACACCGGAGAAGTGGTCGCTCTGGCCGTGCGCCTGGGCGAACGGCTCTGGCGCGACGGCTTCAGCTACTCGAAGTGCGGTGTGATGATCACGGAGCTGATGCCCGAAACTATCCGCCAACCGGCCCTGTGGGGCGAGCTGGACCGCGAGAAGCGGGAACGGGCCTGGAGAGCCATGGACAAGCTCAACGTCACCCTCGGGCGCGATACAGTCCGCATCCTCGGTGCAGGGCCGAAGGAGGCCGTTTGGAAGCTCAGGGCAGAGCATCGCTCGCCACGGTGGACGACACGATGGGATGAACTGCCTATAGCGCGGGCATAGGGAACGGTGTTCTGATAGTGAGAAAAGCCGCAAGTCTTTCTTTTGCTGGGAGTTACTTTCAGCGAAAGATCCCATACAAGAGGGTGGCGAAAGAGATGGGCCGGTCCTTCTTGCCGGCGCATCTCTGGAGTCTGGGGGAGACTTCCCCCCCCCCACGTCTTTAGGATGGAAGGGAGGGGAAGCGTATGAACATAGCTGAACACTTCCACGCAGCTTGACTTCAGATCGTGGAAGGCCTATAAACACGCTATCCGTTACGCTCGTAGGCGAGCACTATATGGCCCCCGAATGGGGGCTTATTCATTTTGGGGTGAGTGTGGCCAATTCGAAGGTTGTAATTCTCATCGATGGAGGGTTCGTAAGGGTGGAGGCTAAAAAAGCCAACAAGACCTATGACCCGGATTTTATCGAGCGATTTGCGCTGAACTGCAAGGGTGGGGATGAGGACCTTTTTAGAATTCTCTATTATGACTGTGCTTTGTACACAGGCACTGTCAAACTCCCTGTCTCGGGAACACCCTTTACCTTCCAAGCGTCTGATGCATGGTTACACGAGCTTTCTAGGAAAGATTTATTGCGGTTCGAAGGGGTGTTTTGAAGTTTCGGGGCTTCAAGCCAAAGAGAACACCTGTTGCGTCTACCGCCCCTCTGACAGATGCGAATTTTAATCCAGATTTTGAGCAAAAGGGCGTCGATATGCGGATTGGCCTCGACATCGCCGCATACGCCGCAAACCGATCTATCGACCGTATTGTGCTTGTTTCGAACGACACCGATTGTGTACCTGCTCTTAAATATGGACGAAGAGCTGGACTGCAAACCGTTTTGATCGAGCCTCCAAAAGTGAGGCTCGCCCCGGAGCTTCTCTCGCACTCCGACTTTAAACGACCAGTACTGTGGCCGTAACTGTACAAAGTAAACTTGCGTCCTTCCACTCAGACCAACCTAGAAACCGGTCTTTTTATGTACGCAGGGTGAGGAGTTTTAATGGCTGGACGCCTCCTACGGTGACCTCGAAATCTAAGTACTTAGTCAAGATGGATCATGTCTTTGCACAGCTCGTTGACTTGAGTGAACAAGACTTTAACGGAACCCATTTCGAAGTCGTAAACAGCCAGGTCTTAGAGAATGACATTAGAGCAAGAGGCTTGAGGTCTCATTGTCCCGCGCTCGTGGTTGAGGGCGAGAAGGCGACCGAGGATGTCCTGGTCGGTGAGGTTGGAAGCCCAACCGTAGGCAGCGAAGACGGCTTGGTCCAGAGTGCGGTGGGCGCTGGCGAGCCATTCGGGGCGGGCGTTGTAGAGTTTGGTGAGAGTGCGGGTCTTGAGGTCCTCTTCGGAGGCGTTGGGTGGGTTGAGCCAGGCCTCGCGGAGGCGGTCGAGTTCGCGGGCAGCGTCGGCGATGGCGCGGACAACGGGGGAGTCGTTCTCGGCGGGTTCGCTGCCTAGTGATAGAGGAAATGGGAATGTTTCGAAGGTCGTTGTAGGAGTGTAGCGGAAACCCGACTCTGCTTCGCGCACCTGCGTTCCTCGGGCTCGGGTCCAAAGCTCATTTACGCAAGATTGCATAACACCCATGAAGTAGTCATCTTCGCGGGCAAAAACAATAATCGCGTGATCGACAAGCACCCTTGGAGTGAGCCAGACGTAAACTCGATGTTTCGAGGTAGCTGCGGTCGCAAGATAGCGCGCCTGCTTAGCGAGAATTTGTCGGTACTTTGGGGAAGGTCGGGCATGGAGCCACCAGAGCGATGTTTGTCTCACCTCGCGCCGTCCGCGACGTTCTTTCCAAACTACTTCTTTCACATACTCGAAAGGGGCTTCATGAAGCGAAGCCTCTTTTTCTGGCATATCTTCGCCGAAATCGATCACCCATCGAGGTTTGCGATCTAAAAGGTTCTTGCCATTGAAACCGACCTTTACTACGTCTCGGTAATCCCGTCCAAAAGGGCTGAGGGAACGAAAAATCTTTTGCGCAGCCTCATCACTAATATCAAAGGAGCCTTTGTCTGCGAACCATAAGCCCAAACACCGAGGTTTTCGCCAAGCGACTTGGCGGTTGTAAGGTCGAAACCAGCACTCAGATCCCGGTGAATTTTCTTGACTGGAGTGTTGTTGAGCGTGTGATTTTGCTCATCGCCTATATCAAAGGCAATGAATGATACGTGCACAGTCGCACCGTCTAGCAGCCAATTCCTATCGCTCCAAGCGTAGAAAATTGATGCCGTGTCCTCTATCCGTCCAAGAACTTTTTGACTAGCGCCGCCACGAATGGCCTGCGTAGCTATGAATCCGACGCGTTGGGTTGCGTTGCTAACGACCTGAGCGCGGCCTTTTTCAAGCCAGTAGCAAACCAAGTCGGCGGCTCCCGCGACACGATCGCGGTAAAGGCTAAATAGATCCTCTACAAGCGTGTCACCTAACTCACGACGCAGCTTGCTCCCGTGGAGAAATGGGGGATTGCCCACGATAAATTCCGCTGTCGGCCACACAGGTTCGTAAGGCTCGCCATTTGGGTAATCATCGGATTTCAGCGACTCGTTATAACGAAGGATTGCGTCAGCGTGTTCGATGTTGGCGAGCTTGTGGAGGATGGGTTTAGGTTGGTCGTTGTAGCTGTGGTCTCGCTTCCATTGGAGGAGGCCAATCCATACCACTGCTGACGCAATCTCATGGGCATAGAAGTCGAGCTCGATGCCGTAGAGTTGCGCCGGGGTGGGCATGGATTCGACGGGAAGAATTAGGCCTTGTTTTAGGCCAAAGCCGCGAGCTTCTTGCCAGAGGTCAAGAAGCTGCTTCATGGCGATGTAGAGGAAATTCCCGGAGCCGCAGGCGGGGTCCAGGATGCGAACCTTGCTGAGCTTTTCTGCCCACTCTGTGAGTAGCTTGCTGGCAGGACGATTAGCGCGGAGGTTGCGGCGTTGTGTTTGTTCCTCTTCAGCGGCGAGAGCTTCTTCAATGGCTGCGCGGGTTCGAGTCCAATCGCGGCGGAGCGGCGTCATAACGACGGGATCGACGAGCAGGAGGATGTCTTCGGGCGAGGTGTAGTGCGCGCCGATCATGGAGCGCTTAGCGGCGTCGAGGGATCGCTCGAAGAGGGTGCCGAAGATGGAGGGCTCGATTTGGGACCAGTCGTGCTTGGCGGCTTTGCGAAGAATATCGCAGTCGGCATTGTTGAGTTCGATGGTCTGGGCGTTATTGAAGACGCCGCCGTTGAACCACGGGATGTCGTCCGCGCCGAAGAAACTGCCCTCCTGACTCATGGCTTCGAAAAGAATAGGCAATTTCTTATTGAAGTTGATGCGTGAGGAGCGACTTGATTCTACGAGGCTGCGAAACACGTTGTTTGGGATGAGGCCGATGGAGTCGGCAAAGAGGCAAAAGACGATGCGGATGAGGAAGTGGGCGATTTCTTCCTTGGTGTGGGGTGTGGGACTGGCGGCGCGTTCGAGTTCAAGCTGCTGGGCGAGCTTGAGGAGATCGGTGGCGGCGTCCGGGAGCGTCAAAGGGAGGGAATCGAACTTGCAAAGCGAGCGGGGGCATACAAGGGCCGCAAACGGAAGTTCTCACCAGAGCGGACGGCAGAGTTGAGCCGCCGTCTGGCCGAAGGAGAAGAGAAAACGAGTCTTGCCCGCGAGTTCGGCGTCAATCGCGCAACGATCTATCGGTATGTGGGCTGGGCCGCGATTGAAGCTGCAGCCGTTGCCAAGAAGCCAATGATCCCAAAAAGGGCCCGGTCCTCATCGAGAGCGCGGTAATGAAGGGTCCAGTACAACGCTCGCTGCATTGTCCGTGCGGGAATCGGAAAATCCTCGCAATGGGTCTTTGCTCAACCTGCTATACGCTTAAGTGGCAAGATGATGAGCACTTCGGCGGTTTGCGTGAGGCGGTTCTTCAGCGCGACGGGAAGCGTTGTCGGGTGTGTGACGCTTCGGGCCGGGACAAACGCTCGATAATCGTCCACCATCGGGTTCCGGGTAAATCAGTTCTGAATCTAATGATCTCGCTATGTCCAGGCTGTCATGCGAAGGTCCATCGCACAAGGGTCGTCATGTCGGCTATGCCTCCGCTACTGCTTAAGTTGTGGCGAGAGCAGCATCCAAAAGGCCATGAGCAGACGACTCTGAATTTCAAGGTTCAAGGTCCAGCTGCCGCATCGGTGCCCTTGTTTGTGCCTGAGATGTCCCAGGAGTGAAATCGGGCTACACACAACTCCAGACGGTCGGTATTTCGTCGTGAGGGGCGTCTTTGGCGCTGTACTAATCCCTCGCTGTCTCCCGATACGAATGCGTGCATGATTGGCTTTGCGTCAATCCAGAGAGTCACACTTGAGGAAAAGTGCGGACTGTCAGTCTGCGAATTGTTCATTTAGAAATTCACCAATGGCCGTAAGAGCCTGCCTGGAAGCTGTAAGGCGTCCCACGCTCCCCAAGAATCCATGAATCATGCCCTCCCATACATCGACACGAGCATCGACTCCTGCCGCGATCGCGCTCTCCACAAACCGGACGGAATCAGCCAGCAGCACTTCGTCGTTACCCACATGAACGCGGATGGGCACTAAGCCTTTCAATTCCGCGAAGAGTGGTGAAGCGACCGGATCAACTGGATCCTGTTCTGCCAGGTAGGAATGAGTCAGTCCGGCAATTTGCTGCACAGTAAAGAGAGGGTCGGCTTCGGCACGGGTCGACCAACTCTCTCCCGATAGGGACAGATCTGTCACAGGTGAAATCGCTACCCCACCCACCAAAGCTTCGCCGCGGATGTCGCTGTTTGCCGCAAGGTACACCAGCAAGCCAAGCGCGAGGTTTCCCCCCGCGGAATCGCCTGTGATCGCGATCTTCGAGTAGCCGCGCTCAACTAAGCCAAAATAGCAGGACCGGACATCATCGGTAGCGGCAGGAAATGGATACTCTGGAGCAAGACGGTAGTCCGGGACAAACACCGCCGCACCGATCTGCGCTGCGATCTGGCCCGCCAAGTAGCGGAAAGCCTGGGCGGATCCCCAGTTAAACCAACCGCCATGAATATGAATTACTGCGTGGTCAGACACGGCATTCGTCGGCCGACACCACCATCCGTGTACGCGGCCGATTTCGTCGGCTGTGTAGTCGATGGATGCCGGCACAGCGACGCGCTCCATCATTGCATCGAATAGAGGGCGGGCCGCTATTCCCTGAAGCTTCCCTTTGTTTGGCTCCACGATAGCGCGCATCGAGGCCATGGCCGCACGATCCTCGGCGGTCAATGGATGATGCAAAAGCCACGAAGTCTCACTGTAATCTTTCCGTAATATTGTCATTGTGGTAACCCTTCTCTTAAGACTGTTCAACTAAATCCACTTTACTAGACGTAAAGGAAAGGGATAAGATTCATTTCTATTTACGTCTCGTTCAGGTAAGTTAAAGATGTGCTGAAGTCTAGATCCAAACAGATCCCTATAGGAAGACCGCGCAGCAAAGCGGCAGCTTCCCATGCTGCGATCATGAACGCTGTCCATGCGCTGCTGAAAGAGAAACCCGCTCGTGACCTGACCATGGACGCCGTCGCACAACGAGCAGGTGTTGGGAAGCCAACACTTTACAAATGGTGGCCTTCAAAAGCCGCTCTCATCATGGCCATGTTCCACGAGCGCTTTAGTACCATTCTTGAAATGCCGGAAGCGGTTTCGGCGGAGGAGGCGTTGCGGACGAGGATCAATCACCTCGTCTCTCAATGCCATGGTTTGTTCGGAAAGGTAGTAGCCGAATTGATTGCAGAGGGCCAAGCAGATCCATCGATCCTGAAAGAACTCTACGAGAACCACATTCGTCCGAGAAGAGCATCTGCCGTGGGGGACATTGAGCGCGGTATAGCGTCAGGGGAATTTCGAGCCGGGACAGACCCGGAACTTCTACTTGATGCGATCGTTGCCCCAATTTATTTCCGGCTCCTGCTCGGTCACCCTTTATTAGCACAAGCGTACAGCGGGGAATTGATCGATCAAGCGCTCCTGTGTATCCGAACTCCCGATTGGGAAGCCGGACCAAGTAGGCGCCGCCGGTAGTTAGCCGCGAATCAGGTTTTGAGATCGGTTGATGTCTGGAAGCCGCGACGCGCTCTTCGACCGACACTTCAAGACTAATGCACTTAGCGGCGCTGTCCGGAAATCTGCTGAGCACTCTCATATGAGGTTCGCACCTCGGCTCGAGGCCTAGCATAGTCCTATAGACTACTCGTGGTCCATCGCTCATGCGTTACCCCGCCCGCAAGTAGACGATCAGGGCCTTGGTATATATCAGTCAGTGTTTGCAAGTGAGCTCTTCTTGAATTACGTGCGCGGTATGCCTCATCGATATCACGCCAGGAAGTGACTGCTGACGAAGTGATTCAAGAGATCTCCTTCAACCGATGGCTGCAATCTTGGATCTCGGCTCCCATATGCGACAAATCCATCGCATGTATGGCGAGCCTCTCTGCTTTTCGCAGCTCCGCTCTTTGAATCGCTTAACCTAGTCGCTCCAGGCCAATCGGCTTCAACAGGTAGTCGGTTTCTTCCACTGAGAACGCTTCTTCTACATAATTTGGGAAAGCCGTCACAAATACTCTCAGCGCCGTGGTCATGACCAAGTTGGCCGCACGAGCCCCTGATGTCTGAATCTTCGATCTGAACCCTCATAATGCGAGGTTAGCCATGAGCCGAGCCGGGGAAGTGAAGAGATGTCGTCCAGGGTTATATGGTCATCTCGCTTTCTCGGCAACGAGCTGGCGACATGTGGAAGATGGGAAGATCGCGCATCATCTTGGCTTCAACTTCCGGCATGAATGCTCGCAATATTTTGTTGTTGCGGGGGCCGTGCCCTGCTCCGGCACTATCTAGGGTCTTGTTACCGCGATCGTCGTGACCGCATCTCGGGTTGGGCATCAATAGAGACCATGTGCGCGTGAGACACGATGTGCCCGTGGTCTGTGAAGCGGCCGCACGCCTACGCACAGTATACAGGCGTGCTGTACAATTTAAGGAAATTGCAGGAGGTTGTTTTGTCTATTGAGTCAAATAAGGCAGCGGTGCGTCGCTTCAATCTGGAAGTCATACAAGAGGGAAATAAGACCTCGTTTAACAACTTGATGGCACACAATTTCATCAATCACTCTGCGCCGGAAGGCGCTTCTAATGGTCCCGAAGGCATGTGGCATACTTTTCAGAACATACTAAAGCCTGCTTTGTCGGATTTGCGCGTGACGATTCAAGACCAGATCGCCGAGGGAGATAAGGTCACGACTCGCAAGACGATCACCGGAATTCACGAAGGGGTACTGTTGGGTATTCCGCCAACTCATAAACAAGTTGTCATCGATGTAATCGATGTTGTAAGACTCGAGAATGGACGCTATGCCGAGCATTGGGGAATGAACTCTCTGGCTTCTGTCATCGCGATGCTTAAGCAGGCTTAGATAAGATGGTCTGCAAGACGCGATCCAGAGTATCTATTGCTGCGACTACCTGAATCAGGTCGTCTGTGGAGCAATTCTGCTGCAGGACCTGGGCGATCCAAAGAGCGCGGACGCGTTGCTCTTGCCTCAAAAGGGATCGCCCCTTAGCTGTAAGACTGACTATCTGGCTCCTGCGGTCTTGTGGATCGGAGGTCTTTAGTATTGTCTCTTCAGCCGCAAGTTGCTCGACAAGCAGACGCATACTCTGATGTTTCACCCAGCGTCTACGTGCCAAGGCAGCGATGCTTGCGGGACCCTCGTTTTGTAGCAGGCTCAAGGTTTCAAGTTGTGCCGAAGTCGGTGTTCCAGCCTGATCGCGTGTCGTACGCACCCATCGACTAATCATCTGCCGAAAGCGTTCTGCGACACCGAGCAGTTCCTTCGACACGTGCTGCTCGATTTTGTGGGCTAGCATGTAGGTAGTTTATCAACGCCTTGGGTTACCGATCGCTTCCACTTGCGTTGCCCCTTGATATCTGTTGACCAAAGCTCACGAACCCAAACCAACTCTTATCAAGCCACGGGGCTGCACGACATGACCATGCGGACCCATCTTCCCGGCGACTTGGAAGCCGATTGTGTGAGTTGGTCATCGTTGGCGGGTTCGCGATGTGTTCGACTTACCAGCTTGACCAGACCGAATCTTCCTATCCTGGTCTCCAAAGGACAATTAGGAGTAGCTTGATGTTCCTAACGGCGACAGGTGCAATCAATACAGGCGTGATCTGCGCAGCTACCGCAGGTTTTGATGAGTTGTTTCCTTAGAGCCTTCCGAGCGCGGTGGGCACGCACGCCAGCGTTCGAAGTCGATATGTTATTGCTCTGAGCGAATTCCGTGAGCGGCTGTTCGCCCAAGTCCACCGCGCGGAGCAATGTGGAGTAGGCAGGCTTAATCGTATCGAGCACACCTGATAAACACCCACAAATCTCATCGTGTTCCTCAGAGCTGGGTCTAACGACAGTCTCAAGTTCACGCCCCCACGACTGTAGCGCCCTATCTTCTGTGCTCCGGCGCCGGTAGTAGTCGATAACAGCATTACGCAGCACGCGATAGAACCAAGCTCCGACAGACTCGTCCTGCCGCAACTCTCCGTCATGCTGGAGCGCACGCAGATACGCAGCTTGCAGAATATCTTCTGCGATCGCACGCTCGGGTACACGCCTTTGCAGGAAGCGCAAGAACTGCTCTCGGTGGTCGAGAATCATACTGATTGAAGTTTCAGACATAGGTTGGTTGGGGGCACGTTGACGCACCCCCGTTATGATTAGCTTCGGCTAGCGCAGTTGCAAACAATGCAACTGCAGGTATGACCGCAGGAACAATCAAAGCATTTCGTCATGGGTTAATCCTTTTCCGTGCTGCTCACAAGCAGCATCGTCTCTAAAGACGCACCACTCTACCAAACATTACACACGTCTCATACGTCTGCGGTAGGAAAAGAGTTTTCGACCCTTCGCAAGACCACCGCATTGGCGAATGCCGACTGATCATGCAATGGCGAACCGCCACAGACTTTCAGGCAAACCTGTGAAGAAGTGACACACCCTGCGTCTTGATAGGTATCTGAGCCGCTATGTTCCATCCGGTGCGGCCTTGAAGGCGATCTCAGCCACGCTGCGCGGTCAGGGGGAGCAGATGCGGGTCCCAGGTTCTGTTCAACGACCGTCTTCACGGCGTGAAGATCAGCATCAAATGCATCATGCTGTCTGAAGATCTGCCTAAACTTTGTCTTTATACCACCAGGTTCGACGAGTTTAACGCGAATGTCGAATGGCAGCAGTTCGTAATAAAGTGATTCGCATAACCCCTCCAAGGCAAACTTGCCAGCTCAGTAAGGAGACATGAACGGAACCCCAAACCTCACTACAACAGAAGAAATGTTCACGATGACGCCATGTTTTTGATTCCTGAAAACTGGTGTGATCGCTTGGATCATTCGGACTGCACCGAACAAGTTGACTTGAAAGGGCTCTTCGAAATCATCCATCGGAGCAGCTTCGAGAGGCCCGGCGAGACCCGCGCCTGCATTATTGACGAGGATCATGACCTTCCCGCAATATGAATTGCGATTTGCGATTGCAGAGCAAACGGAATCCTCGCTTGCAACGTCCAGGGTGAGCAGCATCAATTCGCTTCTCTTACTCCAGGAGCCCAGCTTCTCAGGCGGGCGTGCAGGTGCTCATACCCTCCATTCCTTTTGAAGGAAGACGCGCCTGACGAAGGACGCGGTGTCAGGTCTCTGAGCAATTTCTGTCGGTAGAATTACTGAATGAGAAGAATCGTCATTGTCGGGTGTCCGCCAGTTCAGATTCTTGACGTGACGGGACCTCTAGAAGTGTTTTCAAATGCTCCGGGCTATGAAGTACAGTTAGGCAGCTTGGCCAATGAGCATAGTCTGCAGACCAGTCGGAGTATTTCACTATCGGGTGCTCTTCCGATATCCACTCTGGATGGAGCAATCGACACACTCATCATCGCCGGCGGACCCGGCTCAGAAGCTGGAGTGTATGACGATGCTTTCGTGAGTTGGGTCGCAGAGGCGGCTACCCGCTCTCGACGTGTGGCTTCTATTTGTACGGGAGCATTCCTATTGGGAGCGGCAGGCCTCCTTGATGGCAAGCAGGCGGTCACACACTGGAGATTCTGTGACCAACTCGCGAGGGAATTTCCCAAAGCCGAAGTACGACCGGAACCTATTTTCCTGAAGAGTGGGTCCGTGTACACCTCAGCAGGCATCACGGCTGGAATTGATCTTTGCCTTGCACTTGTTGAGGAGGATCATGGACACCATATCGCCCTTGACGTGGCACGCTTTATGGTGATGTTCCTGGTTCGGCCCGGTGGGCAGGCTCAGTATAGCCACATGCTTTTGCGGCAGTCGATCTCTTCAAAGCCGTTACATGAACTGCAGGTGTGGATGCTGGAGAACCTGCGGGAAGATCTCACTGTAGAGAAACTTGCTGATCGCCTCGGCATGAGTGCTCGACAGTTCACACGAGTTTGTCTACGTGAAACCCGCATGAATCCAGGGCAGTTCGTCGATCGTATGCGCGTTGAGGCCGCGCAGCAAGCAATCGATAGCTCTGCTATGGGCATGAAGGAGATAGCGGACACCTCTGGCTTCCAATCAGCGGATTCGATGCGTCGTACGTTCCTGCGTGTTCTCGGCGTTAGCGCTGCAGCTTATGCATCTCGCTTCAAGCGCAGCCCTACATCATCTGATGAGTGACAAGCGATATGACCTGTGTGCTTCGATGGATTGCAGCAAGATTATCGGGACCTTGGAGGAGTAGCGCATGATAGATTTTTCGAGGCCGAGCCCGTACCGGGGTGTTCTACCTGTCTGGGCGAAAGCATAGACGTATATCGTTGATCTTTTTAATGCTTGCAGTCAGCCTTCCAAAATCCCCCTCTTCAGTGCGATGGTGACTGCATGAGTTCGGTCGTTAGCTCCCAGTTTCGCCAAGATATTCTTCATGTGGCTTTTCACCGTCGCCTCTGAGACAAACATCTGGGAAGCAATCATCTTATTTGACGTGCCTACGGCAACTTGTTTGAGGACCTGCACCTCGCGGTCGCTAAGAGCGTCTTCTGTCACGTGTTCCGCCAACTCGGCTGCGATTTCCGGAGGGATGCGTCTCCGCCCTGAATGGACTATCCTTATCGTTTCCGACATCTCTCTTCGAAGCATACTCTTCAGTAAGTATCCGGCCGCTCCTGCTTTAAGCGCCCGCAAAGCTTGGACATCACCCTGGTAGGTTGTGAGAACGATAAAGCGGGCGTCTGGAAACTCATCTCGAATCGCACAGATTGCGTCGATCCCATTGAGAACGGGCATTTGCAGGTCCATAAGGGTGACATCGGGACGATTGAGTCGAAAAAGCTCAACTGCCTCCTGGCCATTTGTCGCTTCGCCAACGACCGTGATATCGACTTCGCTCATGAGGACTGAGAGAATGCCTTCCCGCAACAGTGGGTGGTCGTCGGCAATAAGGACGCGGATGCGTTTGTCTATGTTCATATCGATTTGCCCCTGTTGACTGCGCGCTTGAGAAGTGTCCACGCAGATACTGATCCTCTGTTAAAGTATGCAAGCGTTACCGGGACTACCACATCCATTTCGGTTCCAGCTCTCGGAGTACTCCAGATAGACAATCTAGCACCGACTTTTTCCGCTCTCTCTCGCATCCCCGGAAGACCCCAATGACCAGTCCGACCCTCTCTCAGGAGTCTCTCGCCCATCCCACATCCATCGTCATGAACATTCAGCCTGAACTCATTGGGGCCATAGGTAATCTCAACCTCAATTCGTGCGGCGTTTGCGTGGCGAAAAGCATTCGAGATCGCCTCGATGCCGATCCTAAACAATTCTTCGCGGAGTATTGGGTTGAGCAACTTCGGCGTCCCGATTACGGTCAATCCGAAGATTGAGGAGGATAGTTCTGCAAACTCTTGCCCTTTGATCAGGAGAGCTTCAGGGAAGCCTTGGGGCATGAATTCTTCATCGCGGAGGTCCATCACCCGCATCCGCCCTTCGACCAACACCTTATCTCCCCGATCAAGAGCACTTTCCAGCATTGTGCGGGCAAGATCCTGATCTGCTAGGTTCATGATCACCGCTTGGAATTTAAGCATCAGCCCTTGAAAACCTTGAAGTAGAGTGTCATGCAGCTCGCGTGCAATCCGTTCGCGCTCGATCATTCGTTCGCCGAGCCGCAGTTGAACCTCTGCTGTAGCCTGTTTTAGTCTTAACAGGTACAACAGCCAGAGCATGACGACTGAGCCAAGAATGGCCACGCTCTTAAACCAGGCCGTCTGATAAAACTTGGGAGCGATTAAGATGGTGGCGGCGGCTCTGGGCTCGCTCCAAATCCCGTCCCCGTTGCTGGCGATCACCTGAAAGTGATATGTCCCGGGGGGAAGGTCGTTGTAGAACGCCTGCCTTCTTGTGTCCGCGTCCTGCCACAAGGTGTCATGGCCAATCAGTTGATAGCGAAAATGTACCTTCTGAGGGGCTATAAAGTTTAGAGCCGTGTAGTCGATCTCTATTTGTCGCGTAAGCGCCGGCAATCGAAACTGGGGGTCTCCATCGAAGACCTTCCGGTCAGCAATAACCTGCTCCAGGTAGACAGGCGGTGGCTGGCTGTGATTGCTGGCTAAAGCGGGGTCGATCATTTGAAGCACGGTCCCGTTTGCAAACCATAGGCGACCGTCTTTGGACCGAGTTGCTCCGTGGAAAGCGGCGAGTCCAGGTTGAAAGCCTTCGGAGTAGTCGAAGACACGAGCACGTACTTGGATGCCCGGATGATCCCACCATTGTTGCAATTGCTCAGCCGAAAGCTCGACCAAAGCGCAACGCATCGACATCCAAAGGTTCTGATGGTCATCAAAGACGAGAGAATCAACTTCATCGCAAGGGAGACCATTGACCGCCGCCATGATCCGTTTCGTACCTGCTTTGAAGCCAGCTAAACCATAGGTCGTGCCGTCCAGCACTGTTCCGCCCGAATCGACGATCAGCGCGTTCGAGCGCTCAGCATCGGCGTGTTGAAAACGCTCCACTGTCGTTTGACCATCACGAAAGTGAGCTATATCACCGCTTCGAAGACCGAGCCAAATACCGCCACGAGCATCTTGGGCGAGGGAACGGGCTCCTGGAACCTGCGATTCCGAGAAGCTTTCGATAATGTTGTCGTTCCGGATATGTACAAGTTTGTGCTCGGCGCCGGTGATCTCTCCCCAGATGTCGCGGCCGTTATCTTCGGATAGTCCTGTTACAAGCCCCATCGGCTGGCCGCCGATCCCAGCTAGTCGTCTAAGTTTTCCATGTTCTTGGACGAAAAGGTTGTTGTCAAAACCCTCCCACATCCGATTCTTACCGTCTTGGAACAAAGCGGTGACTTGAGTGTGCGGACTGTGAGGGGGAGACCGTACAGCACCACTGATTGCGTCAACAATGTTGATCCCGAGGGGAGTCCCAACAAGAATCTCGCCCTTATTTGTGGCGAGCACAGAGTCGACTTCATCGATGGCTAAGCCTTCTTGCTTCGAAAAGGTGATGATGGGAGGTCTTCTAAGCTTGTCCAAGCCCTTTGTTGTTGCAATCCACAAGGTTCCTTCGTGATCTTGGAAGAGATGGATAACGGAATCGCTCGAGAGTCCATTCGAGGCGTTGTAGCGCTGGACCCGTCCGTCTGAGAGCCGTAATAAGCCCTCGTTCTCAGTTCCGATCCAAAGGTCATTCCGTTGATCAAGGAGTAACGCTGTGACTTTCAGATCCGTCTTACTTATTTCACTCAGTTCCGGGGATGGCATCGCAACACCATCGACATATCGAACAAGCCCGGCCCCCGCGTGATTCGGAACCTTACCGACCCACACTGTACCGTTAGACGCGAGAGCAATACTTGTCACACCATCCATGTCTAGATTGTTCTGTAGATCTCTATACTCGTACGTAGTTGTTGAGCCTGGCGACCAGTGCACGATCTTGGTACTGTCTCCTACCCACACCGTTCCTCCGAGATCGATCGCCAAGGGGAATATATTGCTCAGGGCAGGCATATGATCGTCCGGTCCGAGACACTTTGTGCGGCCTCCAGAGACTTCGCACACGATGCTGGAGATGCGAGAGCTACCCACTCTTGACTGACCGATCCAGATGTTACCGTCAAGGTCTTCGGAAATGTCCGTCACACGTCCACGAATGGCTGGGAAAGAGGTCAGGTGATTGTCCTTCCACTGAACCAGGCCTGACTCAGTTCCGACATACAAGCTGCCATCGCGGGTTCCTAACAGCGAAAAGATGCTCACCGAAGGCATCTGCGAATCCTTGATAAACGGTGGAATTCGGAAATGAAGTCCATCAAATCTCTCTATACCCGCTGAGGTCCCGATCCATAGATAGCCATCAACGGTCTGCGCGATGGCTGTAGGACCGCTGCTAAAGAACCCGTCTTGAATCTTCCATGCGGTGTGAGTGTACTGCGAGAGGAGAGGAGACGACTGAGCATGTAGTGCTTGGGAAAACACAGGAAGGAACAGCGCAGACGCACGCAGGCGCACTAGGAACAGCTTTATCGATGTCCTAAGGCTTGTTAGCATCACTGTTGATACCGTGCCTGTCGGCACCATTTTACACTCACCCAACGGGGGAATGCTCTCGAAAGGATGAGGCACGAACCAACCTTCCGAGGTTGGTACACCGTCTGCGGTCTCCTAAGATCCTAGGGTGCAACGACTTTTTTCCATGTTTCCGCTAGGCATACCAGGAGTGGCTCTTCTGCTGTTACGCATATCTGTGGCTGCAGCATTTACGGCAAATCAGATGGCTCCCGGATGGGATGCAGGCTGGATGCTCATTTGCCGCTACTTAGCAGCAATTGCCATCGCGGCCGGCTTGCTAACACCATACTGTTGGGGGTTCCTTTGTCTGTTGGCTCTCGGCAGTGCGGAACGGCATGGCTGTGCAAACCAGCTGAGGCTTCTCTTGCTTGTTCTCAATGGCGCTGCCGCCGCCATGCTTGGACCAGGCGGGTACTCACTCGATGCTCTGATCTTTGGGAGACGACGTTTAGGCGGTCCACCACGCCGCACCCCCATACGCAGGTAGGTCGATCCTTTTGGAGGCTGAGCAATGCGGAATCATCCCTATTGATGGCCGAAGAATCCACCATAAAGGGATATGGACATCAATTCCGTGGGGCTATCTTTTGATCAGCGGAATAGACGCCGCTAGGTTCTGAGGGTAGGAGGTACGATGCATCCTGATTCCGTCCTGAATACCGTCTCACCCAACCCTCCCCCAAATCCTTTGAGTCCGGAAAGGCCAGTATCTCAACTGATGTCAGCGACAGAACTCGAACTCGCCGTTTTGAGTCGATTGTCATTTCAGGCACTTGTGTTTTATCTGCTCGTGAATGAATGCGGCTGGGCAAGCAGATCTAGCGGCGACCTTCCTACATAGTAGGCAATCCACATTCACAAATGAGATAGAGAGCCCTTGCCGGCTGCACAAATAGGGGCCAGGCCACCCATCGACTTTTCACGAAAGAGCGATATGTCAGCAGGGAAAGGATACACAATGAACAGTACCAACCAAGTGCAAGATCAAAAAGTGTGGCTGATTACAGGTTCGTCTCGAGGGTTAGGTCGTGCCCTCGCCGAAGCGGTCCTCGAATGCGGTGATCGTCTCATCGCGACTGCTCGTGATCCAGCACACCTCGCAGACCTCGTAGAGCGATTCGGGAAGAGAGTACGAGTCATTGCCTTGGACGTCACCGATGAGCAGGCGGCACAGGCCGCCATTGCTCAAGCGACAGATGCTTTTGGCCGGCTTGACGTCCTCGTCAACAACGCCGGATTTGGACACATTTCGCCTATCGAGGACACGACAATGGACGAATTTCGTGCTCAGATCGAGACCAATTTATTTGGTGTCATCAGCGTGACAAAAGCCGCGCTCCCTCTGTTTCGTGAACAAAGGTCCGGACATATTATCCAAATTTCTTCGGTTGGCGGCAGGATCGGGCCTTCCGGTCGTGGCCCGTATGCCGCAGCAAAGTGGGGCGTAGAAGGTTTCTCTGAGGTTTTAGCTCGAGAAGTGGGTCCTTTAGGCGTAAAGGTAACGCTTATCGAGCCCGGTGGATTCCGTACCGACTTTGCTGGTGCATCCACGGCGATCCGCAAAGGCCGTTCTGAATATGAGACGACCGTTGGCGCAACAGCCCGCTTTCAAGAAGAGTACGACGGCAAACAGCCAGGTGATCCTAAGAAGGCCGCGGCTGCGATACTCCATGTGGCCAGTCTGGCTGAACCACCCTTACGACTTCTTCTGGGAAGCGACGCATTTCAAGCGATTGAGAAAAGTGATCTCTTGAAGACTACGCGCGATCGCGAGTGGAAGGAATTGAGTTGTTCCACCGACTTCCCAGTCTGAAGTGTTGAAACGGAACTCCCCGCTACAACCTTGACGAGTGTCTGCATCTAGTCGCGCCCAGAAGGAAATATAAGATCCTGACCATCGCTTTGTCTCGACATGGTGAAACGCCAACGTACGAGGAGGACATATGGACCAACAGCAGATCGCCCGTTCCATCCCGGATGCAAGTGCGCAAACTCCCGCCGTAGAAGATTACGACTTAGTAATCATCGGAAGCGGTGAAGGTTCGAAATACCTTGCTTGGACCCTATCGAAGCAAGGGCTCCGAGTCGTCGTGGTCGAACGACAGTACATCGGTGGCTCCTGCCCGAACATAGCGTGCCTTCCGAGTAAGAACATCATTCATAGTGCAGGGACCGCCGCGCTCTTTCGTCACAGTGAATACCTCGGGGTCCCGGAACTCAAACCGACCATCGATATGACAGGGGTACGGGATCGAAAGCGGGATATGGTCACGAGCCTGGTTGCCCTGCACATCGACAACTTTAAAAAAAGTGGGGCTGAACTGGTTCTTGGCAACGGACAATTCATTGGGGCGAGAACAGTAGAGGTTGCATTGAATGATGGAACCGTGCGCATACTCCGAGGAGTAAATGTCGTTATTGGAACGGGCACCCGTGCAACGATAGCGCCTCTGCCAGGACTCGCTGAATCCAAGCCGCTGACACACATCGAAGCCCTAGATCTCGGAGAGGTGCCTGATCACCTGATTGTGCTAGGAGCCGGATACGTGGGACTTGAACTGGCTCAAGCGATGCGTCGATTTGGAAGTGATGTGACGGTCATTTCTCGGAATGCGAAGTTGCTGCACAACGAGGATGACGATGTAGCCGAAAGCCTTCGACTGGCTCTTGAAGCGGAAGGCGTGCATTTCGAAATGAGCACAGACGTCAAAAGCGTTTCCGGCCAATCGGGAGAATTTGTCCGGCTTCTTGTCTCGCGGGAAGGAGTGGAATGCAGTCTGCGCGGGTCACATCTGTTGGTAGCGGTAGGGCGCTCGCCGAATACAGATGAGCTGGGGCTCGATCTAGCCGGCGTCGAAACTACACAGTCTGGCTTTGTGAAGGTCAATGAGTACCTCGAAACGACTGCGACCGGCGTCTGGGCGGTCGGAGATGTCGCTGGTAGCCCTCAATTCACGCATATAGCTTTCGATGACTTCAGGATCGTGCGCGATAATCTCGCAGGGAAGAGGCGTCTAACGACAGGGCGGCAGGTCCCGTTCTGCTTGTTTACAAGTCCAGAGTTCGCACGAATAGGGCTGAGCGAGACTGAGGCGAGATCCTCAAGCATTGCCTACCGCGTGTTCAAGATCCCTATGAGTGCAAACCTGCGGGCGCGCACTCTTTCAGAGACACAAGGTTTCCTAAAAGCATTGGTGGCAGCTGATAGCGACCAGATCATTGGATTCACCGCCGTGGGAGTGAACGCCGGCGAAATCATGGGCGCTGTACAGATTGCCATGATCGCAGGCTTACCTTACACCGCTCTGCGCGATGCGATTCTTACACACCCCACTCTGCTGGAGGGATTGATCCCATTGTTCTCCACAGTCCCAACCCTGAGAGCAGCCTGACCTACTCGAACACGTCACCCTACAAAGAACGTTGATCCAGGAGCTCATTATGAAGAAACTAACTACAGCCTTCGGTGCGCCGGTCGTCGATAACAACAACATCCAGACTGCTGGACCCCGCGGCCCTGCGCTCCTGCAGGATATATGGTTCCTCGAGAAGCTCGCACACTTCGATCGAGAAGTAATACCCGAGCGCCGCATGCATGCCAAGGGAGCGGGTGCCCACGGCACCTTCACCGTCACTCACGACATCGCGAAATATACGAGGGCCGGGCTCTTCTCGGAGGTGGGCAAGCAGACGCCAATGTTTGCGCGCTTTTCTACTGTTGCCGGCGAGCGCGGCGCAGCGGATGCGGAGCGGGATATTCGCGGTTTCGCACTCAAGTTCTATACGGAAGAAGGCAACTGGGACCTGGTTGGCAACAACACCCCCGTGTTCTTCTTCCGCGACCCAACACGCTTCCCCGATCTCAACCACGCCATCAAGCGTGACCCACGAACCGGGTTACGCAGCGCTCAGAGCAACTGGGATTTTTGGACGCGGCTACCAGAATCCTTGCATCAGGTCACCATTGTCATGAGCGACCGTGGTATACCCCGTTCCTTTCGACACATGCACGGTTTTGGTAGCCATACTTACAGCTTCATCAGTACCGATAACGTGCGGTACTGGGTGAAGTTCACGTTCAAGACGATGCAGGGTATAGAGAACCTGACAGATGCCGAAGCCTCTGAGCTTATCGGTCGCGACCGCGAGAGCCACCAGCGTGATCTCTACGAGAGCATCGAGGAAGGCTCCTTTCCACGCTGGACGCTCTTTGTTCAGGTCATGGAAGAGCGCGACGCTGAGACGTATCACATTCATCCATTCGATCTCACCAAGGTGTGGCCCCACGCCGATTATCCATTGATCCAAGTGGGCACGATCGAACTTAATAGAAACCCCGACAATTACTTTGCAGAGACGGAGCAGGCCGCATTTTCACCAGCAAACGTCGTCCCTGGCATCAGTTTTTCCCCTGACAAGATGCTCCAAGGACGCTTGTTCGCCTACGGCGACGCCCAGCGATACCGCCTCGGAGTTAATCACGGTCATATACCGGTCAACGCGCCGAAGTGTCCCTTCCACAGCTACCACCGTGACGGACAGATGAGAGTCGATGGGAATCTAGGTGGGACCGTAAGCTACGAGCCAAATAATCAGGGCGAGTGGCTCGAACAGCCAGACTTTAGTGAACCTCCCCTTGCCATTACAGGAGCCGCTGATCATTGGGACCGCCTGGTGGACAGTGATCATTTCTCCCAAGTTGGCAATTTGTTTCGGCTGCTGAGTGTGGCCGAACAACAGGTGTTGTTCTGGAATACTGCACGTGCTTTAGGCGACGCAGATGGAGAAATTAAAGCACGGCATGTTTCTAACTGTAGCCAAGCAGATCCGAATTACGGCACGGGGGTGCAGCAAGCATTGGCTCTATTTGCGTCTGGTGAATCTCAACCCGACTAGCCGCGAATGTGAATCTCGTGCCCACGTGGGTACTGGTATAGCTTTCGCGATGACTATCAGGAGATAGGTGTGTTGTCTGTTGCTGCTCGCGCTTCGGGAGAGTTGTGTCCATCACGAACAAAGCTTTCTGAGGTGTCCTAATTTGCTGTATGGATGTCGTGGTGTCCGCCGTGTTCATAGCCTAATGTTGATCCTGTTACGCACTCCAGTGAGGTAAGAAATGTATAAGAGCTCGATAGCAACCACGATCCCCGATACGAAGCTTGCAAAAGAAGCGCATGACATTCTGCGTGAGTTCTCGACAGAGCTTCTCTACAACCATTCCAACCGCGTCTTCTTGTTCGCGGTGCAGCAGGGACTTCAGACGAAGCTTGCGTTCGACTCAGAACTTCTGTACGTGAGTGCGGCGTTTCACGACTTGGGCCTTCTGAGTGAGTATTCAAGCGGAACAGAGCGCTTTGAAGTGGACGGTGCGAATGCTGTCCGACAGTTTCTTGTCGCACATGACATTCCGGAAGAGAAAGCGCAGACAGCATGGGAGGCTATCGCTCTGCATACCACTCCCGGTGTCACACAGTACATGCGGCCAGAGGTCGCGCTGCTCTTTAGCGGTGTGGGACTGGACGTTCTGGGTGAGGGTATTGAGCTCTTTCCAGCTGACGTGCGAGAGGAGATCGTCGCGGCATATCCTCGCGTTGATTTCAAGCAGGGGATCGTCAAAGCTTTCTTCGGCGGGTTTGCACATAAGCCGGCCAGCACCTGGGGCACGGTTAAGGCTGATGTTTGTGAGCGGTTCATTCCTGGATACAAAAGCCCGAACTTTTGCGATCTGATCGCCAACTCGCCATTTCCGGAGCCACCAAAGTAAGTCAGGTTTAGGGATTCGCGCCTTCTTGGGTGACGCAAAGCGGACCCGCGAAAGAAGCTCGCAACGTATTCAGCTTAACGATCGCCAAAGGACAGGGAGTTTTGTATGCACCGTCTGATTTCATCCACACTATTGTTGGTTGCGTTCGCCCTTCCTCGGGCACACGCCGCTATCGTCTCTCATTCTAAAGAGATCGTTGTTCTTCAACCGCAGGATCTCCCTGAAGTAGCACAGATTGCCGGGCAGTCGATGAGACTGCGGGAGCTTGGAAATGGTAGTTCTTACCTTTACATTGAACAGCATCAGATTGGCCGTCTCGTGATTCTAGACGTCACCGATCCTGGTCACATCAGGAGCGTTGGTTCGGTCAAGCTCGACACTACGGCACCTTTTGACTTTGTACGAGATCTTGGTTCTTTCGCCGTGCTGGTCTGCTTTCGAGACAACCAGGGCTCGGCTGTGGTCGACTTTCGCAAAGCAAAACAGCCAACTGTTTCAAAGACGAGCTCTTTACATCAAGCTGCGAATACGCAGGCCCTTGGTGAGACGGGCCTCTTGATGGTCAACGAGCCTCGCATCAAGGAAGAGACCGCGATTCATGACAATCAGGTTGTCGATACCACCTACCCTCTTACGCCCACTGTCCTAACCACGGTAGCCCAGGTCCAGAAGAGCCTCACCAATGCTGCGACCGGCACCACGTATCTCTTAGGCAGCACTGGGCTGACCGTCGTGAGGAGACCTCTGCTCGAAGAGCAAGAGCGTGCTTCCCAATCAGGAAACTAGAGCTGTGAAAGGGGCTGGTCTCTCTGAGTCCTAGCCTGGCCCTGTATTGCTCACTGTTTCGCTGGACCTTTCCGCAACTTTCAAGGAGACACCATGAACCGCACTTCTATAGCAAGACCCACTTCAAGGATCTTTCGGGCCTTCATCTTCGCTGCCGGTCTTGACCGCTTTGGCATGGCCATGCTCAGGGCAGGCTTGGTTATCGTTCTGCTTTGGATTGGCGGTTTGAAGTTTGTCAATTACGAGGCCGACGGGATTGTCCCTCTCGTGGCGAACAGCCCACTGGCCAGCTTTTTGTACGACCACCCCGCTCCGGAGTACCGCCTTCACATGAATAAAGAAGGCGAGGTCAAGCCGGCGAATCAGGAATGGCACAGATCCAACAATACCTATCCAGTGTCCTATGGCCTTGGGGTGGTTATCGTGGGCTTAGGACTGCTCATCGCCCTTTACCCCGTGCTTCCTCAAGCCTCAGCCATCGGCAGTGCTCTTCTCGTGCTGATGTCCTTTACGACGCTTTCGTTCCTGGTGACGACTCCTGAGGCATGGGTGCCCGCCTTGGGTGATCCGCACCACGGCTTTCCATACCTTTCAGGGGTGGGTCGACTCATCGTTAAGGATTGCATCATGCTTGGAGCGGCTATCTTGACGATGGCGGACGCTGCCAAGACCTACGTCTCTCAAATCAACGATTGAGCAAAAGGTTTCATTCTGTTCCCACATCACAGTAGAGTTCCCGAGGATAAAACAATGACCCGCAGAAGCTTTCTTTCCCAAAGCACTGGGCTTATCGCCCTAGCACCCCTAGCTGCTGAGGGCGGATACCGTAAGGATAAAAGCTTCCGCCAAGTGCCGCACACCAGCATTCACCGTGTGCAAGTGGATGGAGTCAGCGTCTTCTATCGGGAAGCTGGCGCAGTGGACGCTCCAGTAATCATCCTGCTGCACGGATTTCCAAAGTCGTCGCGTCAATATCGGAACCTCATTCCCTTGCTTGCCGACACCTACCGGGTCATCGCGCCAGACATTCCAGGATTCGGCTTTACGAAAGTTCCCAGTGAACGCAACTATCAGTACACGTTTGACAATTTGGCTAAGACGATAGGGAAGTTTACCGACGCCCTCCATCTGACCCGTTATTCCCTCTACGTTTTTGACTACGGCGCACCAACTGGCTTCCGCTTGGCGATGGCAAATCCTGAGCGTGTCGTTGCTATCGTCTCTCAAAATGGCAACGCTTACGAGGAAGGCCTCGGGGATGCGTGGGCACCGATTCAGCGCTACTGGAGGGAGCCCACAAAAGGAAACCGCGAGACCTTGAGGAAGGCATTAGACCCTGCGGGATTGCGCTCTCAGTACACCGACGGGGTACCAGATCCAGAGCAGATTGATCCTGTCGGGTACACCTTGGACGCAGCGATGATCGAACGGCCAGGCAACATGGATATCCAGTTGGATCTATTCCTCGACTATGCCAATAACGTGAAGCTCTACCCCGCGTTTCAGGAGTACTTCCGTCGGGCCAAACCACCACTACTAGCGGTCTGGGGCCGGTATGACCCGTTCTTTATCCCCGCTGGTGCTGACGCCTTCAAACGCGATAACCCGAATGCCACTGTGCAGTTTTTGGATACAGGTCATTTTGCGTTGGAGACTCACGCCGAAGAAGTTGCATCGGCGATGAAGCAATTCCTTAGAAAAGCCGATGCGCACTAGCTGAGCGCAACTCAGTGACGCACCGACATTCGAACTTACACAAAGGAGATACACATGAAGACCACAGAGAAAGTTGCACTTGTCACAGGAGCAAATCGCGGAATTGGGTATGAGACCGCACGTCAACTAGGTCAGCAAGGCATTACGGTCGTGGTAGGAGCTCGTACTGTGAAAGCTGCCTCGGACACCGTCGCGAGACTGAAGGCCGAAGGCATCAAGGCCGTACCAGTGAAGCTGGAAGTGACCGACGCAAACGACCGCATCGCTGTTGCGAGAACGATCGAGGAACAATTCGGTAAGCTCGACATCCTCATCAACAATGCAGGGGTCGGAGCAGTCGGAGGTATGTTCAATTCCAAGACGATCGAAACAACAGAAGAGGAGCTTCAGTCTGTTCTCGCTACAAACCTCTTTGCCGTTATCGCCGTAACACGCGCTCTCCTTCCGTTGTTGAAGAAGAGCGACGCAGGCCGAATCGTCAATGTCTCGAGCATCTTGGGTTCGCTCACTCTTCACGCCGATCCGAACAGTCCGATCGCTTCGATTAAGACCTTCTCTTATGACGTGTCGAAGACCGCGCTGAACGCATTCACCATTCATCTCGCCGCCGAGCTAAAGGATACAAAGATCAAGGTGAACTCGGCACATCCTGGTTGGGTAAAGACGGAACTCGGAACAGACCAGGCTCCCATGGAGATCTCGGACGGGGCGAAGACTAGCGTCACCCTCGCGCTGCTTGGCCCTGATGGCTCGAGTGGCCGCTTTGTTCACATGGACGAAGAACTGCCTTGGTAGTCTGCTGTCGACAAGCTCTGGTGGAGGCGGGTTTGCCAACCCTTCCACCACAGATAACCTCAGGAACTATTCGCCCAGATAGTGAACCGGGCTACAACCAACGCGGATGATTGGGAGCACGCCCAACCGTAGTCCGCCCTCTCGCTATCGCAACCGCAGCTGACATCAGTGCTCAGAAGCAGTAAGGAATTCCATGAAGTTCGTCCACCTCGAATTCAGTGAACAAATTGCAACCGTGACATTAGATCATCCCGCAGGCAATCGCATAAACTTTCAAATGCGCGAGGAACTCCTCGAAGCTTTTGGGCAGGTTGCGACGAGTGATAGTCGAGTGCTTCTGGTAAAGGCTCAGGGTCGCGATTTCTGTTTGGGTGGCGACATAAGAGACTGGCCGGGTCTTAGGGCATCGGAACTGCAACCCCGTCTTGAAGTCTTTGCAAAAGCGATTGACGTGCTCGATACCCTCACGATTCCAACGCTCGCAGTGGTCCAGGGGCGATGCATGGGGGGCGGATTCGAATTAGCGCTTAGCTGCGACTTGATCATCGCTAGTACGTCGGCAGGCTTCATGTTTCCTGAAGCTCTGCTTGGAATCACAACCTTGCAGGGCGGCGTCTACCGGCTGGCGGAGCGAATCGGTCGTAATAAAGCGATGGAGATGGTTCTTCTGTCGGAGATGGTGGAAGCAACACGAATGGCAGAGTGGAACGTTGTGAACAAGGTGGTCGACGAAGGTCGATTGATAACAGAGGCAGAGACGCTGGCTCGAAGGCTGGCATCTGGCTCTCCTCAAGCCTATGCGGCCACCAAGTCATTACTGCAGGTATGGCAGCAGGAGGGCGCATCTGCCGCTCGCGCTGCACTGTATGAAATTACCATGCCCCTCTTCGAGACGACTGCTGTTCAGTCCGCACTGCGCACCGCTGTGGAGGCAATCAGCCTGGGCCAACCCATACCTTCGAACATCTTTGCCAGTCAATCCGCCGAGCAGCGAGAAGTCACCCTTATTGATGGCTGAAGAATCCACCGTAAAGGGATATGGAGATCAGTTCTATAGGCCTATCTTCTGATCAGCGGATCAGGTCCACAGCGATGAAGGTTTTGACTAGCTGTATTTGTGTTGCGTCTGTCAGATGCTCATAGGCTACTTAGAGTTGAGACAAGAAGGTTCGCGACCCATGAGCAATAGCGAGACAACTGGAGTATTACAGATGAAAGCATGGACAGTAGCAGACATTCCTTCACAAGCAGGCCGCCTATCAGTAATAACCGGGGCGAATAGTGGAATCGGATGGCATACCGCGCTTGAACTGGCGCGGGCTGGGGGCAAGGTGATCGTTGCGGCACGAACGCCAGCCAAAGGCATTGACGCGGTAGAACGCATCAGGAAGGAAGTACCCGGCGCGAGCGTCAGGTTTGAAGCGCTGGATCTGGCAAGTCTGAGATCGGTGAGAGCATTTGCCAAGAACCTTAGCAGTGAAGGAAGGATAGACCTGCTCGTCAACAATGCAGGCGTGATGCGGGTGCCAACACGCGAACTGACTGAAGACGGTTTCGAAAAGCAGTTTGAAACGAACTTTGTCGGCCCGTTCGCCTTAACGATGCTCCTCATGCCATCGCTCTTACGTTCTGACGCGCCCCGAGTGACAACCCTGTCCAGTGGAGCGGCGAACATGGGGTTGAAACGGATCAACTTCGACGATCTGCAGGGCTTGAAGTCGTACGGCCCCTGGAAGGCGTACTGCCAATCGAAGCTGGCCGACCTCATGTTTTCCATCGAATTGGGCCGTCGCGGCAGAACGGCAGGATCGCCATTGATAAGCAATGCAGCGCATCCTGGGTACGCGAGAACAAACCTCCAGACGTCGGGACCGGGTCGGGAACTGAATGCGATCGAGAGCTTCTTGACCCCCTTCATGTCTCACGATGCAGCTCACGGAGCTTTACCGACTTTGCGGGCAGCCACCGCGGCAGACGCGGCCTCCGGAAGTTATTACGCCCCCGACAAAATGTTCCATCTCAAGGGCGACCCCGTGCCGGTGGAAATCCCAAAGCCTGCGCTGGACGAAGAAGCCGCAAGCCGGTTATGGCGGACGGCAGAGCAGTTATCTGGAACATCCTGGTTGAACGGGCAGTAGTGCCCACTTCCTTCGATAAGGAAGCTGTTTTCGTAATTACAGCCATCAACAACAAAGCTTTTTAGCATAGGAGAAATCATGGTGAAGTCCCCAGTTTGGTTTATTACAGGCTGCTCTAGTGGTATCGGGCGCGCCCTGGCCCAAGCCGTTCTATCCGCCGGCCATCGAGTCGTCCTCACCGCAAGAACAATCGACACGTTGCAGCCACTCGCAACCCGGTATCCCGGCAACAGCTTGGTCCTGCCGCTCGACGTCACGAAAGCAGAACAGATCCACGAAGCCGTCACAATAGCGGAATCGCATTTTGGGTCCATTGATGTCCTGGTGAACAATGCCGGAGTAGGTTACATCGCCGCAGTCGAAGAAGGTCAGGAGGAAGAGATTCGCTGGCAGTTCGAGGCAAACTTCTTCGGTCCGGCTGCGCTTACGCGAGCTGTCCTGCCGGGAATGCGCGAGCGTGGCCAAGGGACGATCGTCAATGTATCTTCGGTGGCCGGGTTCATCGGAATGATGGGCATGGGCTATTACAGCGCCAGCAAGTTTGCGTTGGAAGGGCTTACTGAGGCTCTTTGGCAGGAGATCGAACCCCTTGGCCTAAAGGCAATGCTGGTTGAACTCGGTGGCTTTCGAACCGGCATGGCACAGCGAGGCAAAACCTCTGATCCCATCAGCGCTTATTTGCAGACTGCAGGTGCAGTTCGCCAATACGTACAAGGGATGCCTGAGGAGAGCATCGCGGGAGATCCAGATCGTGCAGCAATTGCCATTCTCCATGCGGTTGACGAGAAGACATTGACACGCCGCCTTGTGCTTGGGACTGATGCGTATGCCGGGATCATGGGGAAGTTGGCTACACTTCAGCAGGAATATGCCGCTTCTGAAGCGGTCGCCCGGAGCACGGACTTTGTCTCCGTAGATCCCGGAATCACCCCCTTTTCTTTGCAGTAATTAACTGAGTGGACACCACGTGATAACGACGGCTTTCAGCCGCAAAGGAGGATTTATGAAGGTACTTGAGGGAAAAAACGCACTGGTTACCGGCGCTTCAAAGGGCATAGGAGCAGCAATTGCGAAGTGTTTGGCAGAGGCGGGTGCAAGCGTCGTGGTCAACTACGCTTCCGATAAAACCGGTGCCGATCTGGTCGTTGCTGAAATCATGGGCAAAGGCGGCAAAGGTGTCGCGATTCAGGCAGACATCTCGAAGGCTAGCGAAGCGAAACGCTTAGTCACGGAGACAGTAACGGCTCTGGGATCGCTCGATATCCTCGTGAACAATGCTGGGGTTTACTCGTTTGGCCCATTGGAATTAGTAACGGAGGAAGAGTTCCATCGTCAGTTCAACACGAACGTTCTCGGTTTGCTCACTGTCACTCAGGAGGCGGTGAAGCACCTGAAGGGTAGCGGCGGCGGCAGCATTATCAACATCGGAACGGCTGCGTCCCAGACTGGCTCTCCAAACATGGTCCTTTATCTCGCGACCAAGAGCGGCGTCGATTCAGTCACCCGAGTGTTGTCGAAAGAGCTTGGGCCGAAGAAGATTCGTGTCAACTCGATCAACCCGGGAGGGACCGATACTGAGGGTGCTCGCGCCTTGGGAGTGATCGGCAGCGATTTCGAAAAGCACATCATCGCTCAAACGCCCCTCGGACGCTTCGGTCAACCAGATGACGTCGCTCCAGTTGCCGTCTTTCTGGCTTCGGATGCATCAAGGTGGCTTACCGGCGAAATTATTCATGCTTCGGGCGGAGCTCGTTAAAGCAGATTCGCAGCACTCCTCCTCGGCTTCACCACCTTCTTCGTCAGCGCTGGCGAGATCGTGGGAGCCGTGCAGATCGCAACGCGTAGGGCTTACCTTACACATCGTTGGCGATGCTGTTCACCATCCCACGATGCTCAAAGGTCTTATCGGGCTTTTCTCGTCACTCCTTCGACCATGCTCTGAAACGGGCTTGATAACGAATACGATCTTGGTTCAATAGCGCAGCCACTTCAACCCATAGGAAGGTTCACCATGCCTTACGCAGCGAGTACCAACATATTGAAACATTTAGAATTGGGTCTTCCAAATGCAAGGCTTGTTTCGGCGACGCCGACAAATGCGACAGCGCCTACCGAATACCTCGAAGCCAACGGGGTTCGTTATGCATATAGGCGGTTCGGTGAGGGCGATGGCCCCCCGCTGCTCTTTCTTCAACACTTCCGTGGCACTATGGACGATTGGGACCCGTGGATCACGGACGGCCTGGCGCTGGGGCGAACTGTCATCCTTTTCGACAATGTCGGGATCGGGCGGTCAAGTGGAGAGGTTCCCGACAGCGTTGCCGCGATGGCGCACGACGCATTGGTGTTTGTCGACGCGCTTGGGCTGAAGCAGATCGATCTCTTTGCTTTTTCACTCGGCGGGTTTGTAGGCCAGCAGGTGCTGCTCGATCGGCCTTCACTTGTACGTCGTGCGATCCTGGCGGGTACAGGCCCGCAGGGGGGTCATGGCATGCAAGGGTACACACCGGATGTAACGGCTGTCGCGACCAAGTTCCCGCTCGAAGGTCGCGAAAAGGGATTCTTATTTTTTGCAACTTCAAAAACGAGCCAAGAGGCCGGAGCTGCGTTTATCGACCGAACATTGCTTCGAAGAGAAGATCGTGACATTCCCACGAACATGCAAGCCATGCAGAGACAGGGAGACGCTATAGGCGCCTGGGGCCACGGGTCACTCGGTGCCTACAAGAAACAGCTAGAGACGATAAAGCATCCTGTTTTGGTGGTGAACGGCTCCGAGGACATTATGGTGCCTTCCATAAATGCATTTGAGCTGGCCCAACAGCTGCCTGACGCCCAGCTGATCATGTACCCAGATGCTGGGCATGGCGCAATCTTTCAATACGCAGAGCGTTTCGTAGCACACGCAACACTCTTCCTTCAGGAAAGCAACACAACTCGGTAGGGGCAGTCAAATGGAGAACCGTCTTCGAACACGACTTGTTGCAATCGGCTTCGAAGAGCAACCGCTCGCATAGAAGCCTTACTTAGAGAGCGGCGGATCAACTTTTCTGCGTGTCGACCTGGGCTGGAGTCGTCGTGGTCGAACGACAGTACATCGGTGGCTGGAAGCAACTGTGGCAGCAGGGGTTCGTTGGCAATCAGTGCTCGTTGGGTTCCGACTCCTGAGTAGATGTAGCGCTTTAAAGTGTCAAACTCAGGCTCGAATCCTGTGAAGTGAAAACGAGCGAGTACGGAGTGGAATGCTATTTTGCAAATCGCCTGGACATACGGGAGAGTGATCTGGGCTCGCATCTCGCCTTCAATCTCATGTCCTGGCTGCACCTCCTCAGCTACGTCTTTCATCCCGACCAAAGCCGCAACCAGAACGGTGTGCAGCTCTACTTCACTTGCCGCTCCAGCAATGCAGGCAATGAGCTGCCATGTCTTCCATTGCTCTCCAAAGCGAGCTAAATCTCTGGCCAGCAGACCATCACGGATAGGGACATGCTCAAGAGTGCCATCTGCTTTCCTAAACAATTAGTTGGTTAAGCTGGAACGCTTCTCCTTGAGAAGTCATTTGCCAAAGAAGTTCGTACCCCAGAGTCGGATGAAGGGCTCGCACCGTCAGCGGAGGTAGACCTAGCGTTGGCTCAGTAAAGATGTTCTTTTGCTTGTGACTCCTACGTCCGGTAACGCCAATGATCTTCCGGAAAAACGCTTCAGTGCTGTTCTGCAGAAACACAGCCTCACATTTGCTGAAGCGTTCTTGGCATTCGTAACAGATGAAATTTCGGTGCAAGACATCGTCTTTGAAGTTTCCGAGGCCCGCTGGTAAGTAATGCTCCTTTGGATGGAGTGGTGACACTCCCGGGCAGAGACCCGAAGGGGATGTATATACACAACGGTCGAAAGTGTTTGATCTTTCCATAATTACCGTTCCCGTGGCGTGACTAAGGTCTCCGCATCTCTACAGCCGCGTGGTGTTGGGGTATACCTCAACGATACGTAACAGCGCACCTCGAAATCCCGTATCGAAAAGGTTGAATTCTCCTTTATGATACGGCTAATGGCGCGGGTCAAAGAGCTTACTGTTACAAAAAAGAGCGCGAGAAAGACGCAGCCGACGAAGGCTGCGAAACCGGCTCGGTCCACGAAGCCGGCAAACGTCGCAAAGTCGGCTCGGCCGGCGAAGGGTCAGTGCGTCGGGTACATCCGAGTGAGCACTCTCGATCAGCGCGAGGATCGCCAGCTCGAAGGCGTGACGGTGGACCGTCGTTTCGTGGATCACGTTTCAGGAAAAGACGTAAAACGACCCCAACTCACAGCGATGCTTTCGTTCGTCCGCGAGGGAGACACAGTGGTGTGTCACTCGATGGACCGGCTCGGCCGCAACCTGGATGATCTTCGCAAGCTGGTGTTCGGCTTGACGGAGCGCGGCATACGCGTCGAGTTCCGCAAGGAAATCTCATCTTTACCGGCGAGGACTCACCGATGGCGAATCTGCTGTTGAGCGTCATGGGAGCCATTGCAGAGTTTGAGCGGCAATTGATACGTGAGCGCCAGCGAGAGGGAATTGAGCTGGCGAAGAAACGTGGCGTGTACAAAGGCAGGCCAAAAACGTTGAGTGCGGAAGTCATCGCTTCGCTCGTGCAGAGGTTTGAAGCCGGGGAAAAACCGTCGGTGCTTGCGCGAGAGTTTGGGGTCTCGCGAATGACTCTGCACCGCTATAGAACGAAAGCGATCGGCTCGGGCTCCTTATGACGAAGCCGAAGCAGATCGTGATGCATTGCCCCTGTGGGAACGGCAAAGTCCTCGCCAAGGGCCTGTGCTCGACGTGCTATACGCTGAAGCGCCAGGATGAGGAATATTTCGGTGGTCATCGTGAGGAAGTGCTGAAGCGTGACGACTACCGTTGCCGCGTTCCAGGATGCACAACTCTGAAGCGTGGGAAGCGCTCAGTAGCGGTACATCACAGGGAAGCGGGGAACAGCGATCCGGCAAAAATGCTGACGCTGTGCTTGCCGTGTCACGCGAAGGTGACGCGCACCTTCTACGTGCAGGACGACTGGCCGGAGTTCCTGCGAGTTCTGTGGCGAGAGCAACATCCTGAAGAACATGAGCAGAGCGCCTTAAGCTTCGCGACGACGGCGCCCCAAGCAAAGAACGTGTCGCTCTTCAAAGAAATGGGTGACCTACCGGCCGCAAGACGAACGCGGCGGCAGTAGCTTTCTGTATTGACGTAATTACGTCAAGCCTTTTATCCCTAATCCTTTGTAGATCATCGCGAGAATCCGCTTTACCTGCGCCTCGCCAGCGGCAGTTGGAGGAATGCGCCACAAAAGACCTACAAGTACCAGGAAGTCCTCCGGGTCAGCTCCAGGATCAATCGCCCCGATCTGCTTGCAGGCGCTCATCAACTGGCGAACTACAGTGAGCATGGGTCCATACGAGCTCTGCGCATCTTGCTCCGACGCCGCAGCATGGACGATGTCAGCTACCCCATACTTCATCCTTCCGAACTTTGCCAGCCGGTCGCACCAGATCTTGAAGGCTTGGAGAGGCGGATGCTTCGCAAGCAGCGCCGGTGCGAGGGCCACAAGTGTTTCGATCTCTTTGCGGTAGACGCCAAGTACCAGTGACTCACGGCTGGGGAAGTGGCGATACAACGTGCCAGCTCCTACCCCAGCTTCCTTCGCAATCGAGTTCAGAGAAGTAGTCGGCTCAGCCGCGAGCGCATCGCGTGCCACTTCCAGTATCCGGTCTCTGTTTGCCTGCGCATCGGAGCGCAGCGTGTCAATTTTAGTCATAGCCTCTTGACGAAGCGGAGAACTCTCCGCTACGCTCAATCCTAACCGGAGAGTTATCCCTTTTTACACCGGCACGGAGGTTGCATGCAATATAAGAAGCTTGGCACCACAGGTCTTGACATCTCCCCCATCTGTATCGGCTGCATGGGGTTCGGCGAGCCTTCACGCGCCTATCCGAGCTGGTCGCTTGATGAGGAGTCCAGCCGGACGCTGATCCGCCATGCGGTTGAGGCAGGGATCAACTTCTTCGACACCGCCAATATGTACTCCAACGGCGGCAGCGAAGAAATTGTAGGCAAGGCGCTCAAGGAGTTCACGAATCGAGACAGTGTGGTGATTGCGACGAAGGTCGCCTCGGCCACGCACGACGGTCCGAACGCCATTGGCTTGTCCCGTAAGTCGATCATGAGGGAGATCGACCGCAGCCTGACGCGGCTGGGGACGGATTACGTGGACCTTTACCAGATTCATCGTCGCGACCAGCTCACGCCCTGGGAAGAGACGTTGGAAGCCCTTCACGATCTGGTCAAGATGGGCAAGGTCCGCTATCTCGGTGCATCGTCCATGAAGGCATGGGAATTCAGCAAAGCACTCCACCTTCAAAAGGAAAATGGATGGTCTCGCTTCGTTTCTTTGCAGGATACCTACAACTTGGTCACACGCGAGGAAGAACGCGAGATGTTGCCGCTCTGCACAGACGAAGGCGTGCAAACACTTGTGTATAGCCCGCTGGCCCGTGGCGTTCTGGCCCGGCCCTGGGGATCGACTACAGCTCGATCCGAGTCGGAAGCAGCCGCAGGCTACAAGGATACGACTAATGCGGCCAGCGACCAGAAGATCGTCGAGGCGGTTAGCGCGATTGCAAAAGAGCGTGGAGTGAGCCAGGCAGTCATCGCATTAGCATGGTTGCGTAGCAAGGCGGTCGTCGCCGCTCCTATTTTGGGCGCTCTAAAAGCCGGTCACATCGACGATGCTGTTGCAACTCTTTCGGTCAATTTGACCCCCGACGAGATTGCGACGCTGGAGGCGCCCTACACACCCCGTATGGACTATCAAGGCGTGTCTGACCCGGCGATGTTGGCGCGCGCCATACAGGCCACAACAGGTTTCAAAATATCTGCCTGACACCCAGAAGCCGCGTTCAAAACGCCGGACGCGGCTCTTGAATTTCACCCGAATAAATCAGAAACGCTGAGGGACTATGACGCTTGAAGTGGTGTACAGCCTTGCCGGTCCAGTGGTCCTCATGCAGCTCTTGGCCTTGGGTTGGACAGTGAACCGGGAGATATACGCGCAGGGCGGTCACAAGCAAGAGGTGATAGCTCTTCCAGACGTGTTCAACATCATGAGCCTCTTCGCGACCATTGCTCTCGTCATTGTTTCACCGATGATGATTGGCTCACCTCTGTCTCTTGCTCGTGGGGTTCTGGGCGGCGCGTTTGTCCTGATCGCTTTTTATCCGCTTTGCGTTGCGGCGCATTACCGCCTTTGGAGGAGAAACGCGGAGCGGAAAGACTCTGTCAGTCAGGGTGACTCCTCACCTCATTACGCGAACTCTCAGGAACTTGCGCTAACCTTTGGTTCCGGTCTTATCGCGCTCGCCGTGGCAGTGTGGATCGGAACACACTGAACCGAGCTGATCTCGGGTAACGTATGGCGTCTCTGTTAACCATTTAGTGCGTTTTGCTTTGACCCCGATAGCGTAGGCCATCCACGAGCAGATCGACCATCCTGCGGGCATAGGCGGGTTCCTCGTCACGCCGACTTCTGCATAGATTCGCGACCGCATGCAAGAGGTCTTCGGCTTCTATATCAGCTCGCAGAGTTTTTGCGAGCACCGCCGTATTGAGTAACCCTTGAAGTGCAGGACGGAGACGCTTGTCGAAGTAGGCCGGTAAGGCGGCATAGGCGGGGTCACCCGAATGTAGCGCTGCGGCAAGCCCTCGTTTTGTTGAAAGAAAATCTGCATACCGATGAAGCCAGCGAGCCAGAGCCTCCGCAGGCTCATACTTGCTGGCGAGTGCAGAAGCCGCTTCCGCGCAGCCATCTACCTGCGTCTGAAACACCGCTACGATGAGATCGGAACGCTGCGGAAAATGACGGTAAACCGTTCCAAGACCTACGCCCGCATGTTCCGCGATCTCCCGCACGGGGGCATCGACCCCTGACTTGGTGAAGATCTCGGCAGCGGACTGAAGCAGCGAGGCCATCTTACGCTGCGCATCTGCGCGCTTGACGCGAGGTGCGACGCCTTCGGTCCGGTCATCGTTCTGCTTTTCAGTTTCTTTCTTCATAGGCATCCTTGCATTTGGAACCACGTTCCGCTTATTATATGGAACATGGTTCCGTAAGCTTCCAGCATATCAGGGCAGCGGCAGCCAGAGGTCGGCAAGGAGAGTTCGATGTCCAATAAAGTTTGGTTTATCACTGGTTGTTCTCGAGGCTTCGGGCGAATTTGGGCCGATGCTGCGCTCGAACGTGGAGATAAGGTCGCGGCAACGGCACGCACGCTTGCAAGCATTGCCGACCTGAAAGAGAAGTACGGCGACAACGTTTTGACACTCGAATTGGATGTGACAAGGCGCGACCAGGTGAAAGAGGTTGTGGCTAACGCTCACGCGCACTTCGGACGGCTTGATGTTGTCGTGAACAATGCCGGTTACTCCCTTGTCGGCACGGTTGAGGAAGCCAGCGCTGATGAGGTCCGAGCGCTCTACGAGACGAACATCTTCGGGGCATTGTCCGTGATCCAAGAGGTCTTGCCGCTGCTGCGAGAGCAGGGTAGTGGACACATTCTCGGCATCTCCAGCACTCTCGGCCATGTCTCGATGCCGTTGATCGGCTACTACTGTTCTTCCAAGTGGGCGTTTGAAGCGATCCACGAGAGTTTAGCTGCAGAAGTAAAAACTTTCGGGATCAAGGTCACGATCGTAGAACCTGGGGCCTATGCCACCGAGTTTGGAAGCCCGTCGTCGTTGAAACACGCAGCCAGTCTGGACATCTACGCAGACCTGAAGGAGAAGGTTTTCGGCGGTTTGAAGACGATGGAACGTGGCGACCCGAGTGCGACGCCGGATGCCGTTTTCAAAGTTGTAGATGCGGAAGATCCGCCGCTCAGACTGTTTCTCGGTAGCCACAACCTGCCTTCGGTACGCGCCGCATATGCAGAACGCTTGGCGACATGGGAAGCCTGGGAATCTGTCTCCAACTCTGCCCAAAGCAAAGCCTCTTAGCGGGTCTCACACACTGCCTCACGATCACAGGAGAAAATCATGAATGACAACAACCCACTCGCGCTTCAAGATCACGCGTTGATCGGTGAGGCCGGGAAAATACCCGTCTCGCCGTCCACGCCGGTCGTCAGTGTCAGTCCGATCACATTGTCCGTTCCGGGGCGCTTGGTCGATTTGCAAGTTCGTGTTTCCGCACCGACCAGCGGACGAGACTTGCCGATCATCCTTCTGTCGCACGGCCAGGGACGATCGAACCACCTGTCCTCACTGAATGGCTATGGGCCAGTCGTCAACTTTTGGGCTGCTCACGGCTTTGTCGTCATACAACCCACTCATTTGAGTTCAAAGTCCCTGGGTCTCCCCCCAGAGACTCGGGGCGCGCCGCTTTTTTGGCGCTCTCGCGTCGAAGACATGATGCACATCCTGGACCGCCTCGATCAGATCGAAGCTGCAGTTCCAGACATCGCCGGACGCCTAGATATCGGCCGCGTAGCGGTCGTCGGGCACTCCATGGGAGGGCACACCGCCGGGATGCTGCTCG